>NZ_JBSPZA010000032.1:0-35151 GCF_053851535.1 Desulfoplanes sp. PS50
TTTTCGGCAAAAAGTCCGGCAACGGCTTGATGAACGATGCCTGGCTCGGTCAGACAGTCAAACCGCCCGGAACGGGGCAAGCCGGCCACTCTATTCCAGGTACTTGGACAAGAACAAATTTGCCTTGGGCTGGTCATTAGGGGTGATCATCGACAGGTGATCAAACCTGCGTGAAGGGTAAGGGCACGTGGAGCATGTGGTGGGGTCGAGAAAGACAGCGAGGATCAATGCATAGACAATCAGTGAACGATCATTCATGTTCTCTGCCTTTGGTGCAGGGCAAGGGACTCTTTTTCGTGGCTGATCCGCATGTGGCGGATGGGTCGCCTTTCGAACGGGAGGGCGACTATTGCAATCAGGTTTTGGAAAAACTGCGGTTCTGTCTTCAGGCGGCCCGTGATCAGGATTTGATCCCTGTTTTTCTGGGGGACATGTTCCATTGGCCCGTGGAGAACTCCGAAGCTGTGCTGGAAGAACTCGCTGTGATGTTCACCCCCCATCGTCCATGGGTATTGGTGGGCAACCACGACAAACATCTGGACGCCCAGGCCATTACGCCCGATGTGTCCTTGATGCGGCTGCAGACACGCGGGGTGATCCGCCTCATCCATCGGCCCGGTCCGGTGTTCCGACTGAAGACAATGGACGAGACCATGCTCCTGGGCGCTTCGCCGGACGGCTACCCCCTGCCGTCATCCTTTACCGGCCCTGAGAATGAAACCGTTATCTGGATCGGCCACCACAATGTCGCCTTTGCGGATTTCAGGGACAAACCCGTGCCCATCCGAGAAATCCCCGGTGTCCACTGGATGGTTAACGGCCACATTCATCGCCCCCAGCCTTCTGAGGTGAAGGGTATGACCCGATGGGTCAACCCCGGCAACATCACCCGCCTGACCCTGACTACCTACACGATGAAGCGCAAGCCCACAGCAACCATCTGGCGGCCCGGCTGCGACGATCTCGAGCGGGTGATCATTCCGCATCTGCCCATCGAGACCATTTTTTCGGGAGCGAGTCATCACCCTCAAGGATAAAGATATACGATACAGGATGTTTGATCCTCATGGCGGGGCGGATTGACGAACGTCAGGATGCGTCATCCCGGACTTGATCCGGGATCTTCATGGATTTGGCGTTGCCTTGACGTTTTGGTCACGTCCTTGGCCTTCAAGATCCCGGCCTGCGCCGGGATGACGGAATTTCGGACCTCGGACTTCCGCGCCGCCTCGTCCTCTTTTCTCCAAACGCACACAAACCGGGACGAACATAACACTCGCCCCGGTTTTTTCTGTCATCTGTGTTCTGTCTTCGGTCCTCTATTTCACAACGCTGTCGGATGCACCGTATCCCGGACACAGAAGATGAGGTCGTATTTTTCTTCAAGGGATTGTCTGAGCTGATTTTCTTCGGATTTATCCATGTCCGCGATACGGATATACACGCGCCGGCTGTCCGGGCCGCCCTGGTCATAGGAGGTCAGGATGCTGATGATCCGGGCCTTGAAGGCGCGCAGGTCGGTCAAGACCTCCTTGAGAGAACCCGGAGTGTCGGGGAGCTGGAAGCCCATCTGCAGCCCACCTTGGTAGACCCCGGTGATGTCGATCATTACATTGAAGATGTCCGTTTCCGTGATGATCCCGACAACCTTGTCGTCATCGTCGACCACGGGCAGCCCTTCGACCTTTTTTTCGCGCATGACAACAGCGGCCTTTTCAACCGTTCCGTTTTCGTTCACACAGAACGGATTCCTGGTCATGATGTCCTTGATCTTGATTTCGGACAAGAGGTAGTAGAGTTCGTGCACGTCCAGGGTGGTTGCCTTGGAGGGTGAGGCCTCTTTGATGTCCCTGTCAGTGACGATACCGACCATTTTGCCGTTTTCATCGACCACGGGAAGTCTGCGGATGCCCTTTTCCTTGAGTATCTTGGACGCCTTCATCATCGATGTATCAGGGGTCACGGTGATCACGTCCCGGGACATCCATTCGCTGATCAGCATGGGTTGCCTCCTTGGTAAGCTGCTGGTTGGATTCGATCTTCACGCATATGAGGATACATTTTATATTGTTGGATGATACCTAGACCTTTTTTTATTTTTCGTCAAAACGCTTTCTTGCCAAAGGACTCGGGTTGGTTCTTTGATGGTCTTTTGAAAATCCAGAGCTCTTCAAGGAGGGCGCTTGTCTGCAATTCCTTCACCTGCGGCCGTCATCAGGTCGCCGTACAAAAACATCTGGAAGCTTTCATGGCCCCAGGTGGTCATGATGTTTTTTCATTTTACCATCGGATTCGTGGATGTCTGGGTGGCCGGACGACTGGGACGTGACGTCCAGGCGTGCATGGGTATCATTACCCAGGCCCTGTTTTTTTTCCTGGTGGTGGCCATGGCCTTTGCCAACGGGAGCGTGGCCACCATCAGCCAGTCTGCGGGAGCCGGACTTGTCCGGCGTGTACAGCGTTACGTGGGGCTGGGGCTGGAGGTGGGGGCCGTTCTCGGTGTGGTTCTTTTCCTGGGTGGACTGGCGGCCCGGCCCGTGCTTTTCAGCCTGCTCCAGATACCCGAAGGGGTGGAAGAGGTGGCCCGTTATCTCTTCAACGTCTATCTGTTCATCCTGCCTGCCTATTATCTGTACATCATCAGCAACGCCGTATTCAGGGCCCGAAAACAGGTCATGTGCCCGCTCTACGCCATGATCCTGGTGACCACGGTGAACACCCTGGGTGATCTCGGATTCGGTCTCGGCTATTTCGGGCTTCCCAAACTGGGGTACAAAGGGCTGGCCTGGGCCACCTTTTTTTCCATCCTCATGGGAACCCTGTTCAATCTTCTGGTCCTGTGGAGAAGCGGGGCCCTGGCCAGAAAGAGTTTTGCCCCCTGGAAATGGGTGCGATGCGCCTTGCCCTATCTGTTCAAGGTGGCCTGGCCGGCAGGCCTGATGCAGCTCATCTGGCATTCCGCCTATCTGTTTCTTTTTTCCATTACCGCCTCTCTGCCGGAAGGGCAGGTGGTCGCCCTGGCCGGAATGAGTGCCGGAATCCGGGTGGAATCCCTGTTTTTTCTGCCCGGATTTGCCTTCAATTTTACGGCGGCCATCCTGGTCGGTCATTATCTTGGAGCCAGGCAGCCCAAAGAGGCCAAGGCCTTTGGATATCGTATCCTCGGATTGGCCATGATCGTTGTTTCGGTGGTGACTGCCCTTGCCTGGATGTGGCTGGACGAGATCGCCCTGTTCGTGGCCCCGGATCCGGCCGTGCATGCGGTGGCCGTGAACTATCTGCACTATAATCTGGCAGCCCTGCCTTTTGTGGTCATATCCATGGTCCTGGGTGGAGCCCTTTCCGGAGCGGGCGCGACCATGTATCAGATGGGCGTGACGGGAACGTCCTCCTGGTTCATCCGTCTTCCCCTGGCCTGGTTTCTTGGCCATGTGTTTTACGGAAATGCCGAAGGCATCTGGATAGCCATGTTCATTTCCATGGCCATCCAATCCATGGCCATGCTCGCGGTCTATCAGTTCGCCCCCTGGCAGCGGTTTGCCATGCGTGGCAATGGTCGGAGAAAGGCCCCCACCACCCAACCGGGGTGAATGACAATCCGCAGTCGTCGGAAGCATGCGCGATCGACAAAATAAAAACCAGGCAAGCAGGCTGAACCGAGGAAAACGCAGGGCAGGTGCTGATATTGGATTTTCATACGATGGTATCGTATAGTTTTGTTGATTTTCATGCGATGCCATCGTATGAATTCTTTTGCTTAGTTGGGGGCACGCCGGCCATCATGTTTCAGGTACTTGCATAAGAACACATTGTTCTACAAGTTGCTCCCTGAATCGTTGATCTCCTGTATGTTCTGCTGCATTTCAACCTTGAATCTGCGTGGGGTATCCATGGATGATCTTCTGTATCAATATAATCCCTGGTGGGATGGCGATTTCCCGCAGGATGTCTTGAAAAAACGGCCCGGGTATCTGAAGCGGCTGGAAGCGTGTCTGGAGCGACAACAGATTGTTTTTCTTGCCGGTTTGCGACGTGTCGGAAAGACCAGCCTGATGAAGCTGATTGTCAGGGAGCTCGTGGACAGGGGCGTGGATCCCTCACGAATTCTTTATGTCAGCCTCGATGACTATCTGCTCAAGGACACGACCATTGCCGATATCCTGGATGCGTACAGAAAAATCCACAAGATCCCTCGGGATGAAAAAATCCACGTGTTTTTCGATGAGGTTACCCATCTTCCCGACTACCATCTTCAGCTCAAGAACGTGTACGATGCTCAGAATGTGAAAATATTCGCGGCCTCGTCATCGAGTTCGCTGCTTCGGGACGACAAGGCTGCGTTGACGGGCCGTTCGGTCATGGTGGAGATCCGTCCTCTCGATCTGGAAGAGTTTCTCGATTTCAAGGGCGTTGTCATCAAGGGACGTGACCGACATCTTCTGGACCCCTATTTCAAGGAGTACATGCAGGTGGGCGGGTTGCCCGAGAACGTGATCAGTCCGAGTCGGGAGTATGTCATGGAGTTAGTGGACAATATCGTTCAGAAGGATATCGTCGCCTACCATGGTTTGCGAAATTCACAGACGGTCCGGGATTTTTTCATCCTGCTCATGGAACGGAGCGGCAAGCAGGTCAGTTTTGCCAAAACGGGCAATATTCTGGGAATTTCTCCGGATACGGCGCGGAGGTATTTGGGATATTTCATGTCCACCTATCTGATTCACGGAATCCAGAGGTGGGGCAAGACCAACGAACGTCTGCTATCGCCTCAGAAGATCTATGCCGGGGATCTCGGGATCAAATATGCCTTTCACGGAAACAGGGATCTGGGCAGCTATCTGGAAAACTACATCTATCTCTGTTTGCGGGCGGAGAAACGAGTTTTCTATGTCTACGAAAACGGTGTGGAGATCGATTTCTATACTGAGGACAAAGTGCTCATCGAATCCAAATACTATGCAGAGATGACGGAAAAGCAGGCCCGGCTGTTCGCATCTTATCCGGCGAACAAGCGTCTCCTGATCGACTCCATTGGAAAATTGCGTCTGTTGCAGGATATCTGAAGGCAGAAGTGGTCCCCAAAATTTGGACAGTCGATTAAGCTTCGCTTAGGTCCAAATTGTGGAGGCCACTTCTTACCACGCCTGGCGGGGTGAAACAAAAGACGGCACGTACGAAAACAAGGCCGGGTATTGTAAATCCGTGACATTGGAAGAGATCAAGGGAAATGACTATGTGCTCACCCCTGGAAGATATGTGGGTGCTGCCGAGATTGAAGATGATGGGATTCTCTTTAAGGTAAAAATGTGGGAACTGAGCCGCTTTCTGGATGGTCAGATGCAGGAAGGGGAGAAGCTGGATGCGGTGATACGGAAGAATTTGGAGGTGTTGGGATATGGGGAATAAAAAGGACGAGACACAGAATGGTGCACCCTCCGAGCTCCTTTTCTTGGACATCCGGCACCTCATCGTAGAAACCAGGGCCGGGGTTGCCGTTGCCGTAAATATGGGAATGACCCTTCTTTATTGGAAAATCGGCAAGCGGATACAAGAGGATATACTTCAGAGTAGCCGCGCAGAATATGGGAAAAAAATTGTCGCTACACTGTCGCGACAATTGACCCGAGAGTTTGGCAAGGGTTTCGAGGAAAAAAACCTTCGTCGACAAATCCAATTCGCAGAAACTTTTCCAAACCAAGAAATTGTCGCCACGTTGTCGCGACAATTGAGTTGGTCCCATTTCAAGATTCTTTTACCTCTGGAAAAGCCCCTACAGCGGGAATTTTATACCGAGATGTGTCGGGCCGAGGGCTGGAGCGTCCGAACCTTGCGGAAAAAAATCGACTCAATGCTCTACGAACGTACCGCCCTCTCCAAAAAACCGGATGAAGTGATCCAACATGAATTGCAGCAACTCAAGGAAACCGACAAACTCTCACCGGATCTGGTTTTCCGTGACCCGTATTTTCTGGAGTTTCTTGGCCTCAAGGACCGCTATCTGGAAAAGGATCTCGAAGATGCCATCCTGAGAGAGCTTGAACAATTTTTGTTGGAGCTTGGGACCGGATTTGCCTTTATGGCCCGCCAACAAAGGATTCAGCTGGACACTGAAGATTACTACATCGACCTGCTCTTCTATCACCGAGGCCTAAATCGTCTCATCACCATCGACCTAAAATTGGGCGACTTTAAAGCGGAGTATAAAGGCCAGATGGAACTTTATCTCCGATGGCTGAACAAACATGAACGCCGCGCCCAGGAGGATGAACCCTTGGGCATCATTCTCTGCGCCGGGAAAAAACAGGAGATGATCGAACTTCTGGAATTGAATCAGTCCGGGATTCATGTGGCTGAGTATCTGTTAGAATTGCCATCTCGGGAATTGCTCGAAAAGAAACTGCACTCTGCGATTGCATCGGCTAAAGAGCGGATTGGCATAGTTTAAGGGGCAGAGGAGGGTTTCGGGTATGGTGAATGATCCTCCACACGTCAGAAACAATCTGGGCTGGCTAAAAAATAGGCAGTTAAAAATTTGAGTAACTATTCAGGTGCATTTCTCAAGAACCAGAATTACGAATTTAAGAAATTTAAGAGATTTAATAAATTACAAGCGGTTAGCGTCCAGGTCCGCAATTTCTAAAATTTCTGAAATCCTTAAATCTCTGAAATTTACGGGCTGGCACTCAAATCTAACGATATATTCCAGCCTGTTGCTCCTGCTAAATTTTGACCTGAATAGTTACAAATTTGAGCAGTCCACGTATGGCGGGCGAGATAAAGGATAGCTTGTATGAGAACGAGGTCGAGCATTACAAGTTACTGACATTAAAAGGAATCAAGTCCAACGAGTATATGCTTGCGTCGGCATGAAGTGGGTGCTGCCGAGATTGAAGACGACGGGATTCTCTTTAAGGTAAAAATGTGGGAACTGAGCCGCTTTCTGGATGGTCAGATGCAGAAAGGTGAGAAGCTGAATGCGGTGATCAGGAAGAATCTATTCCTGTCGGGATGTGTGTTTTTTTTTGAAAAGAGATGGAATCGGATCAGGCCGTGGCCTGCGTCTCGAGTTCACAATGGCCCTTGTGGATACGCCGGGCCAGATAGATGAACGGGGTATCCATGACCCCCATGATGGTTTTCATCAGGTAGGTGGACACAACGATCTGTATCCAGACGGAGGTTTCAAAGACGCCCCAGAAGGCGATGGTGCAGAAGACCAGGGAGTCCAGTGCCTGACTGATCAGGGTGGAGCCGTTGTTTCGAAGCCAGAGGTGTTTGCCTCTGGTCCATGATTTGAGAAGATGGAAGGCCCAGACATCGTGCCACTGGGAAACCAGATAGGCGACCATGCTTCCCAGGGCGATGCGGGGCATGAACCCGAAGATGGCCTGAAGATGGGGCTGGGCAAAGTCATCGACTGCCGGGGTGAAGTACAGGGCGATCTGCATGTACACGGTTACCAGGATCAGGGCTGAAAATCCCAGCAGAACGCCTTGTCTGGCAGCCTTTTTCCCGTAAAATTCACCCAGGATGTCGGTGGTCAGAAACACACTGGCATACAGGACGTTGCCCAGGGTGGTGGTGATGCCGAAAAGCTGGACCGTTTTGATGACCTGGATGTTACAGGTCAGCAGGCTGAAGACGATCATGGCCAGCAGTCCTGCCTTGCCAAAGAAACGGAAGGCCAAAAGGACCGCAGTCAGGTCCAGGAGGGCAAATCCGATCCAGAGGATTTCATTGCTCATGAGATGTTGCTCCAAATACGTGGACTTCAAACAAACAGGGGATGTGGTAGAGTGGGGCGGCATGTTGTGCCGGGCTGCCGTGAAGTGACCCGCCCTTTACGCATCGGTTCGAGAAATGGCAATGTTGGATTTTATCACTTTCGCGCGGGTCCCCACAAGGGGTCGTTTCCGAATCTCTCGAACCACCACTCTTCTTTGGACATGTACTTGCGAATGTCCTGTTCTCTGAAAGAAAACTGGTATTCCGTGCAATAGGCGCGGATGATTGCATAGGCGGCGTTGAGCTCTGCAGTCATTTCGTTGTATTGGGCCACGTCCTGGTCAGATGTACATTTGTCGGGATGCCATTGCCGGATGAGCTCCTTGTAGCGGGTCTTGATTTCTTCCCAGGATGCCTGTTCAGGCAGACCCAGCGTTTCCTTGGCCTTGATAATCTCTTTGCAGGTCACGATTTCTCCTTGGGATGTTTCAAAAAACAAAGCATGAGCCTCTGGTGGGCACAGGTCGTGTTCATGGGGCCGCTGGTGGCAGGGATACCCGACTCGGAGGCATCAGAGACAATCAGCGCCGCCAGAATTTTTCCTGGGCATAAACGACGATGAATCCCTTGTAGTGCAGGTAATAAACGGGCTCTCCATACAGTTGGGAATAATGAAAGGTCTGATCGGATGCATCCATATTCCTGTATGCAGCTGTCGGGGCATTGGGATCGTTGATGTCGACACGGGCCCTGAAGGCATTCCGGGATGTCGTGTGGGCCATGTCCAGCATATCTTCGAATCCCCCTAATTCTGCCTTGTCCCAGGGCCAGTTGTCCGATCTGGCCAGGAAGAAGAACTCGCGGGGTTTGGCCTTGGAGGTTCGGCAGGCCACAATGTTCTTTTTTCTTCTCCGAGTGGTCACCGTGCTGACGGAAATCCCGGCCTTGCGGGCCAAGTCCTTGTCGTTGATCTGGCCCAGAAGCGGATCCCATTTTGTCCAGAATATTTCCGGGTTCTTTTTAAGCTGATGGCTTGAGCCAAAAGACGGTATGTCCAGTTTTTTCCGGCGCCGGCTGACCAGAGTGGCACTGCATCCGATCTGTTTGGCAAGCGCAGTGTCCGGCATGGTTCCCAGAAGGTGATCATGTTTGGACCAGTCAACACGTCGTGGAGAATAGCCGGGTATACCCAGATGACGGCGTCTGGCCTTTACCTGGCTGACAGGACACCCGATGCGCTTGCTCACTTCCACGTCGGATATGCTGCCCAGCAAACGGTCGTAGCTGTCCCAGTCAACTAATTTTTTTTCGAGTATGGCCGGGGGAATCCCGAGTGATCGTCGCCGTAATGTGACCACATTGGTGGAAACCCCGATCATCCTGGCCAATTCGGTATCCGATAAGGTCCCCAACAAGTGATCGTACGCGTCCCAATTTACTTCCACTCCTCACCTCCTGTCCAATGAGTGTGCTCTGAACCGATCTAGCACAATGATCTTCGGAGAACAAACAAAACCAAGGCAGGGAAAATACAGGAAAAAAGATGGTGTGTTCCCTTGTTGACATTGCGGAGAAGGTCATGGAATTTTGCGTTTACATCCGCCTGCCAAAAAGCATACAAGCTGCCCTGCAATTCAACCGGATTGTCTTGCTGCGGGGTTTAGCCGTGCCGGCTGCCATGTCGACCGCACTGGTACAATGAGTGATTGTTCCTTTTCCCTCGTTCGAAACAGTGAGACCTTGAACACGCGAGGATACTGCCATGATCAAGAAACAGGCCTTGGAACGCTGGTCCGTTCAGGATTCTGCTGATTTGTACAATATCAAGAATTGGGGAATCGGTTATTTCGATATTTCCCCCAAGGGGAACGTGGTCGTGACCCCCTTTCTGAACAACCGTGAAGTTGCCGTGGATCTGACCGATGTCATCGCCGGCATTCGGGACAGAGGCTATGAGATGCCCGTTCTTTTGCGTATCGAGAATATTCTTGATTCCCAGATAAGCTCCATGCACGAAACCTTCAGGGCCAAGATGAAGGAATTCGAGTATCAGGGAGCGTTTCGGGGCGTCTTTCCCATCAAGGTCAACCAGCAACAGCAGGTGATCGAAGAGATAACCCGGTTCGGCGAGCAATATCATCACGGACTCGAGGCCGGGAGCAAGGCAGAGCTCATCGCGGCCCTGTCCCTTTTGAAGGACCGCGAGGCCTGCTTGATCTGCAACGGGTACAAAGACGAGGAATTCGTGGATCTGGGGCTGTACGCCACCAAGATGGGGGTGAAGTGCTTTTTCGTCCTGGAGATGCCCAGCGAACTTTCTCTGGTCCTCGAGCGGTCCAGGGTTCTGAAGATCAAACCCCTTATCGGTGTGCGCATCAAGCTCTCCACCCAGGCCGGGGGGCATTGGACGGATTCGGGAGGGGACCGGTCCATTTTCGGGCTCTCTTCAACCCAGGTGGTCGAGGTCGTCGATACCCTCAAGGAGCAGGGCATGCTCGATTGTCTCCAGCTTTTGCACTACCATCTTGGTTCCCAGATTCCCAATATTCGGGACCTCAGGTTCGCCGTTCTCGAGGGGTGCCGGGTCTATGCCGGTCTGGTAGCCGAGGGCGCGCCCATGGGATATTTCGACCTCGGGGGAGGGCTGGCCGTGGACTATGACGGGTCCCACACCAATTATACCAACAGCCGGAATTATTCCCTGGACGAGTATTGCGCGGACATCATCGATACGATCATGACCACCCTGGATGACGATATCATTCCCCATCCTGTGATCATCACCGAATCGGGGCGGGCCACGGTGGCCTATTATTCCATTCTTCTATTCAACGTCCTGGACGTGAGTCGGTTCGAGGCGCCTGAACTGCCGGAGGGGCCTGTGGAGGGCGATCCCGAGATCATCACCAACCTGTTCGAGGTCCGGGATGTGCTGACACTCAAGAATCTCCAGGAGTGCTACAACGACGCCATGTATTACAGGGACGAGGCCAGGCAGCTGTTCAAACACGGTCAGCTCACCCTGCGGCAGCGTTCCCTGGTGGAAAAGATATTCTGGCATATCATTCTGCACGTGGCCAAAGAACTCAAGAACCTCAAGTTCATCCCCAAGGATCTCCAGCACCTTCCCGATGCCCTGGCCGATATCTATTATTGCAATTTCAGCGTGTTCCAGTCTCTGCCCGATGCCTGGGCCATCGATCATCTCTTTCCGATCATGCCCATCCATAGACTGAACGAGATGCCCGGAAAGCAGGCCACCCTGGCGGATATCACCTGCGATTGCGACGGCAAGATCGACCGGTTCATCGATATCCACGGGGTCAAGCGCACCCTGTCCCTGCACGAACTCCAGGACGACCAGGAATATTATCTGGGCGCCTTTCTGGTCGGAGCCTATCAGGAAACCCTGGGTGATCTGCACAATCTGCTGGGCGACACCAATGTGGTCAGTATCCGGATCACCGAGGACGGTGACTTTTCCTTTGTCCGTGAACTGGAAGGGGATTCGGTGGCCGACGTGCTCTCCTATGTGGAGTACGAACCCAAGAACATGCTCGAGGATTTCCGCAGGATCGCCGAACAGGCCGTGCGCGACAGACGGATCACCCCCCAGGAGCGGGGACGGATCATGAAGGTCTATGCGGACGGGTTGCGGGGATATACGTATTTCGAGAGATAAAGTGCGCAGTGCGCAGGAATCAGTACGCAGGAAAAGAAAGGAGACGGGAGGCGGAGACACGGGAGACACGGAGACGGGAGACGGGAAAAAAGTGCGCAGTACGCAGTGCGCAGGAAAGGCGGGAAAAGTGAATGCTTAGCGAGCTTGCGAGGTTAGCAGACCTTATGCAAAGCTGACGGGAAAGGCGAATGGAAGGTGAATGTCCGCAGTGGCGAAGCTTGTGTTCGCCCAAACCGGAACGAGCAGGAGGAAAAGAAAGGACAGGCTGAAAATCCGAGATTCGCACGGGCACGGCGTGCCGTGTCCGTTTGACCGAGCCCAGAGCGGCCCGTGTGAGTCGAGAAGAGAACAGCCCTTGGAATCGGATCATAACCGTGTTATACAGCTCATCAAAATTACACGGTTATCTTAAACCGTGTGATGTACTTTTCTGGCCTTGACTGAACAGGGGACGCGACGATGATGGAGAAACTGCAGCGGTTTGCCGGAGTTTACACCGTCCTGGGAATGGGACTGGTCATATGGTTGATGTCTCTGGGGGGCTGGCTGGATCTTCCTCGGGGCTCGATGTATGATGCCTTTGTACGTTTCACGCCGGCCGACACTCGGCCCAATGAAAGCCTCCTGCTCGTGGAATGCACACCTGCCCAAGTACGTGCCGGTGACACGGTCTGGTTGAAGACCTTGGAGGTTTTTCTGGATGGTGGTGCGGGGACCATTGGTATGGCCTTCATGCCCCGCAATGTTTCCTCTGCATTTTACGCGTTCGCAGGACAGGAAGATCGTGTCGTGTTCGGTCGTTCAGTGTCCATGTCCGAACAACCCCGGCTCGAGCCTGTTCCAAAGATTGCCTCGTCCATCCCCCTTTCCTGGTCGGTCTATCCGCACCCCCCCCCATCAAACGGAGTGTATCGGTCCCAATTTGCCCGGGTGGGGCTGGAAGATCGAAAGATCCCCTCCCTGGTCCTGGAGCTCGCTCAAAGGGCATTGGAACAGGACCTCGATCCGCACAATCCCTTCATGCTCAATTTCGTGAACAGGCCCCAGGTGCTTCCGTCCATTTCATTGGATGACGTGATCGGTTCAAACGTCACCCCGGAAATGATCCGGGGACGGACTGTCCTTGTGGGGTTGTCCCATGATCCCGGGATGCCGGGGCTGATCACGCCCTTGCAGGGTGAAGAAGGCCCCATGTCCCTGCTTCGGTACAATGGGTATGCCCTGGAAAACCTGCTCGCATCCAAGGTCCTCCAGCCCCTGGGGAAAGCAGGTGATCTTGCCTGCATCCTGGCTGGAATGCTGCTGCTTCTTGTCATTTGTCAGCTGGCGCCCCTCTCGGTATCTCTTTGGGTGTCACTGAGTACCATCCTGCTTTCTGTGTTCCTTTCCTGGAGCCTTGTATTCTTTTTTCAAATCCTTTTGCCCGCAGTAGAAATGGTTCTGGCCCAATCGGCCACCTTTGTCCTGGTGTATATCCGCCGATCCCGCACGGAAGTGCGCATGGTCAGGGATATGGTCCTGGCCAAGCCATTGGGCATCTATCAGGCCCTGTTGCCTGAAAGCCTTCTGGATTCCGAAGAATACTGGATGCGTATCACCACCATGGTCAACCAGACCCTGAACCTCAAACGGACCATTTTTCTGGAAACTGTTGCCGGAGACCACCGTGTCCGGGAGATCGCCTCGCTCAATTGTTCCATCGATGACATTGGCGAGCGCAGACGCGATTTCCAGCGGACCCCCTATACCACGGCCCTGGAATCAGGGGGGCCCTACAGACTGCCGGCCCCTTTTCTGACGCATGAGGGGGATGGTGCTCTCGAATATCTCGTTCCTCTGCGATTTGCTGGGCAGATCCTTGGTTTCTGGGCCTTGGAGCTCGATCCGGATCATGTTCGAGAAGACCCGGATCTTCTTGTGGTCATCTCGGGTTTTGCCGGAGAAATCGGCGAATTGCTGTTCAGACGCAATCAGCAACGCAGATCCCGTCATCATCAAGAAGGAAGGCTGCGGCAATTGTTTTCCCTGGAATCGGGGCTCGACACCATGAACAGGATCTACCAGGGGATCAGTTCTCTGGAAAAACGGGTTCTGATCATGGAGTCGGTGTTCCAGACCCTGGGCACGGCAACCATCCTTTATGATTTTTTCGGCAGGGTCATACAGATCAATACCCGCATGTCCGAAATGCTGCAGCAGGCCGGTCTGGCTCCCTACGATCTGAGCGCTCTGGATCTCGCTGTCCGCCTGACCGGCGAGAGTGCCGAAACCATTCGGTCCATGCTCGCCGAGGTGATCAGAACCAGACGTCCCCGGAGTATGACCATTACCCTCGAGGGTGGAGTCGAGGCCTCCACCATGATTCTGACCATCAAGGCCCTGGCCAGAAATCGCGATGACAGGGAAGATGAATCTCATCCTTTCGAGCTCTACGGTCTGCTTTTCGAACTCGTGGATATTTCCGAAATCCGGGAGCAGAGAGAGATCAAGGAACGACTCGTTGCCGAGGGCAACAGGTATCTCAAACAGGGCGTGGAGACCCTGAGCGATGCCTGCACCCTCATGGATGAAAAAGCCCACGATCCTTCGGATTCCTCCAGAAAACTGCAGGCCCACAAGCAGGGATTGTTGGATCTTTTGGATCGGCTCAGTTCCTATATGGGTGAGGACATGCATCGATTGCAGCCCGGAAGCTTTCCCATCGATCCGGACAAGCCCCTGCACAAGGCCGCCGGCTCCCTTGGTGACGAAATCGCGGCCAAGAAACTCACGCTCGACCTGGGCAAGAGCGAATCCGTCCTGGTCCTGGCCGAACAAAGAACGCTGCAGTCCCTGTTTGAGGATATCCTGACCATCCTCATCCAGGACGCGGTCACAGGGGGAACCATCACCACAAGCTCATCCCCGGTTGATACCGGCCTGGAGCTGGAATTCTCCAATACCGGATTCGGCATGCCGGACAAGGAGTTCCAGGCACTGCTGACGGGCAAGGGCGGTGCCTCTGAATCCTTCAAGAGAATCCGTCAGGACATGGATCGGGTCCGGTCCTGGAAGGGAGAGTTATCCGGGACGAGCGAACTTGGTCGCGGGACCACGTTCAGCCTCCGTCTGCAAACTTTTCTGCAGGATAATCCGGTAGCCGAGTCATGATCCAGATCCCCCTGTTTCCACCTTCGTCTCTGGCGAGTTCCGTGGACGCCACCGTCTGGGTGGGCGTGTGCGTGGTCTGTATCTTCAATCTGCGTCTGGGGTGGGTTCTGAGCGGTCTGGTGGTTCCCGGTTATCTCGTACCCCTGATCATGACCCGACCCTGGTCGGCTGCGGCCATTTTCGTGGAAGCCGTTGTCACCTACGTGCTGGTCTGGTTTTTTTTCGAATTTCTGACCCGGTTACGGTGGTGGGCCAATGTTTTCGGCCGGGACAGGTTCTTCGCCCTGCTCATCGTCAGCGTCCTGGTGCGCCTGGTCTTCGACACCATGCTCTTCCCGGCCCTGGGGCAGGCCATGAACGAATTCCTGAACATCTCCTTCGACTATCAGAACAATCTGCACAGTTTCGGCCTTATTGTCGTGGCCCTCATGGCCAACCAGTTCTGGAAGCCGGGGTTTGCCAGGGGCATGGTTCCCCTGGTCATGTCCACTGTAATCACCTGGCTGCTGGTCCGGTACGTGCTCATGACCGCGACCAACTTCAGCCTGGGGTCGCTGGCCTACATGTATGAGGACCTGGCCGTGTCCATGCTTACCGGACCCAAGGCCTACATCATCCTGTTGACCACCGCCTTTGTGGCCTCGCGCATGAACGTGCGCTACGGATGGGACTATAGCGGGATCCTCATCCCGGCACTGCTGGCCCTTCAGTGGCACCAGCCCTTCAAGATCCTGACCACGGTTGTCGAGGCCCTGTTCATTCTGCTTGTGGGCACCCTGCTCCTAAAGCTTCCGGTGTTCAAGAAGATGACCATGGAGGGGGCGCGCAAGCTCCTGTTCTTTTTCAATCTCGGTTTCATCTACAAGGTCGTTCTCGGCCACCTCATTCTGGCCTTTTTTCCGGAACACCGGATCTCGGATTACTACGGGTTCGGGTATCTGCTGACCACGCTTCTGGCTGTGAAGATGCACGACAAGGACATCATGATCCGGATGACCCGGTCCACCCTGCAGACGTCGCTGACTTCACTTGTCCTGGCATCCATGATCGGGTTCTCCCTGACCTTTCTCCCCAATATTCTGGCCGAGACCACCGATGATCTGGTCACGGTGAGCCCTGAGCCCACGGACTCCATATCCCTGGAGCAGGCCGTGTCCGGGTACAAGATCGCTCTGTATTCGTCCCCGTCCCGGGATCAGGAACCACCAACGGCCAGGGATCGGGAGATTTTCGCCCTGGCCCTGCGCAATCTGAAGTCATATCGGATTACGGGCCGGGATAAGGACCTGCAGCAGGCCGGGGATCTTCTGGCCCGGGTCCGCTATGGAGTGCGGTTCACGGACAGGGGGATTATGCTCCTTGAATACCGGGGGGCCGGGAGCGGCTGGGGATTGTTCGCCATAGACAAACAACCGGGGAGCGAACTCCTTGTGCAGGTTCCCGAACCTATGCGTGAATGGGGGGTCATGCAGGGTGGAGCCTGGCTCTTCGGGAGCCTGAAGGCCGGGGCCCTGGCCATTGCCGGAAAGTCCGCACAATCGTTGGATATTGTCGATCCTCTGGCAGAACGGTCTTCGTTCATGTTTCTTTTTCAGCAGGCCTTTGGCGAACAAAGCATCCTTCAGGTTCGTGGATACACGGCCTCCTCGGTGCGCGCCTTGACCGGAGAGCGGGTCCGGCCGGGATTTCTCGGCGAGGTTTCGCCCCCATCGGCATTGTGGATCAAATCTTCCACGCCATCGGGCCTGAACATGACGACATTGCGCGAGATCGTCGGATCCGTGGATGTCCATTGGGGGAAGACCCCCCTGAGCAATCCTTTACGGGCCGTGTGCACCGGGGAATTCGCCGAGCTGCTGCTGGACCGCAAAGATATGCGCACCCTGTTGTTCAAGCCTTTCTTTCAGCAGGATCTCCGAGCCGAGCAGACGGAGCAGAGTATCGTCGGGTACCTCCAGAGCTGGCTCATGGGGGGGAAGGGGAGGATCGCTGCCCGGGGATCGCGGGAATACCGGGTGCCCCTGCAGGCGGAACTTTTGTATTTTGATCAGGAGATTCTCACCCCCCTGGTGGCATTGATACAGCGGGAGTATCACAAGGGGGAATGGACCCGGGACGGTCTGGAGGAACTCAGACTGCTTTCGGCCGGTGCCTCCATGCTCGGGTACGAAGTGGTCAGGTACCATCATCGGTCCAAGAACGAGAATTATCTCATCCTGTCGGAACGTGACGATGCAGATCCCAAGCGGTCATGGGGAACCTATGTGTTCCGTCTGGGAACCGGGTTTCCCCTCATGATCCAGATCCCCCGTCCCCTTTCCGAGATCAACGTGTTCGAGTACGCGGTCTCCCTGTTCGAGAGAACCTCGGCCAGATATCTGCTCATCGGTGGAGCCCACCCCCGTACCAATCCCGACAGATCCGCGGATCTCCTCGACCCGGAAAACCAGGCCAATGTCTTCAATCTGGTGAACCAGGTCATCCTGCGCCAATTGGGTGACGAATCCCTGGGGGTGCTGCAATGTAGAGCATTCGGGCTGCGACCGGGCATTCCTCTGCCCGAGGCGGACGTGCTCATGGCCCTGCCCGAGCTGACCCGTTCGGAAACAAATCTGGTTTCCGTCTTTGCCGGGATACATGACATCCTGGAAAACGATGGCCTCACGGTCCGGTTCGTGGATGGTGCACCCGGATTTTCCGGCTACGAGGCCGGGGGCATTCCCCAGTCCCTGTACCTGGATCAGAGCCGAAACAAGACCTTTGCCGTACTCTGGCTCTCCCCTTCGGCGCGGATCGCCTATCGCCAGCAGACCGAGAACAGGTTCCAGGAGATGCAGTTTCTGGCCCTGGGTATTCCCTCCATCCAGGGAGATCTCTTTCAGGTGCTGGACCGGGCGAGCTGCGGGGATTCCGCAACCCTGCCCGCATCCATGCGGGAGCAGCTGGCTCATTACATGGGGACCCAGGATATCACGGCACTGGAGCGGGTCGTTCGGGATCGACCCGGGTATGGGTTCGAAAGGGTCATGGACGTGAATTCCCATCACGGGTTTCTGGTCATCCGTGACAGGGAGGGGCTTGTCCGGTTGGTGGTCAATCTTCTCCCGCGGAAGGTGGATACCTATGTCAAGGTCCGTGTTCCCCTGGTGTCAAGGACCGGAGTGGACCGGTTCGTCAATTCCCGGGCCGGATGGTTGGAGTTCGTTGCCGACCGTTCGCAACTTCTTTCCTCGGATACCCCCTGATGCGGTTTCTCAAACTTGTTTTCTATCTTGCCTGCCTTGTCCTGGTCATTGCCGGGGGGCTGTATTTTTGGCCTGCAGTCCGTGAGGGGTGGGACCACGTGCGGACCCTTCGAGGTGCCTCGGATAAAGTAAGCGCTGCCAGGATCAGTCTGGCCTACGAGCTGTCAGAAGACCGGTGGACCGAGTTTGTTGTTCAGGCAAGGGCCACGCGGTTCAAGGTGGTCACCAATGCAGATATCGCGCCCGGTGCGGTCAATGCAACGGACAGGCTCGGGTACAGCATCGCCTTTCAGGTCGTGGGTGAAGATGACACGGTTCTCCAGGAGGGGATATACCATCATCTGACCCGACTGACCCTGTACCATGATCCTTTGACGACGGACGGATTTCAGGTCGGGGCGTTCTATCTTGATCGCACGGCCGTGCCCATGGACGGGCGGGTCTTTTTTCTCGATCTGGACCATGTACAAACATCGGGGGCGGCCACCACTGTCCGGCTGCGCCTTGCCGGGATCGATCCCCGTATGCAGGACATGGTTGTCCGGGCCTACGAGCTTTTGCCCAACCCCGAGAACAAGCTGGATCAGCTCTGGTCCGGTCTGAGCAGGACCCAGCGGGAAAAGGCGGCCCGTGGCAATGTCTATCCCCAGGATTTTCTGGAGCCCGGTGAAAAACGCAATCTCATGCGGATCTCCTGGCACCCCCTTGGTCCACAGGGCATTCCAAACAAGGATTATGTCCTGCGAAGGATGTACGTGCTCAAGGATCTCGAGGGACTGGAAGTCCAGGAACCACCCCTGCCCGTCGGGCCGGTCGCCGATGCGGGGCTGCGGTTCACTCTGCCCGTACCCGAGGAGGGGATGCGTGTTGCCGTGCGTTTCGTCCCTCTGGAACCCCTCGCAGGCCAGGTGGCGGCAACGGTCAAATGGTATGGCCGGTCCTTGCGCGAACGTGAGACGCTTTCCGTGTCTGTGCGCGCAAACGGTGGTGAACTGAACCGTTTTTTTCCGGGGGGATTGATCGAATGCATCAGCCCGGTCCCGGTCCGCATCGTGGTCATGACCGGGAAAGACGGGGATCTCGTACCCGTGGAACCCGAACCTTTGTACCAGCGTGGTTTCGTGGCCACAGGCGACACTCCGGTGCGCTACGATCTGGTCCCCGGAAGGACCGGTCCCGTGCCCATGCGGCTCAGATTCAGGCTGCCGGGTGGAGGGGCGAACCTTCCCGAAATTTCCGTGCGACTTGTTGACGGTGCCGGAACCGTGCGAAAGACCCTGCGGCCCGGCCGGGTGGATTGGCTGCCTTCTTTGTATGATCGGATCGTCGGTGATCCGGACGCGCCCATCCCTTCGGACCCTGAATCCCGGTATCTCCGTGTGCCGAACTATGTCGATCACGTGGAGATTGCGTCGACAGCGCCCGTTCTGGTCGATGCTGCCACCCGTCCCTCGGGACTGCCTCGCAGGGTCAATGTTCCCGAGGATGGATACCGGATGATGGATGAGGACACCTTACGCCAACCAGCCTGGTTTCCCATATATCCCCGGACCTATAGGACCAGGTACGGCCGTGGGGACTCGATACTTCTGAAGGTACAGTACCGACCGCCCGAGGACGATCCCGATCTTCTGGCCCAGCGCTACCTGTGGGAATCCTTCCGACCACGCGGCCGGTGGCAGGGCGGGGAGGTAGTCGTTCCCGTGGAAGAGTCCCTCAGGGTGCGCAACGAATCCCTGAGTGCCCGGTTCGTTCCCCTGGGTTCCCGTGAACAGATCCTTGAACTGCGCCGGTCCACAGGTGATGTCCTGGCCCGTCCCACAGTGCTTTATGTGGGAGCTGATCTTCCGGCCCAATTGCAGGTGGTGGTGGACGGGCGTCCGGTTTTCGCCACCCGCCTGTCGACCGCAAGGGGAACCCTGCGTCTCCCCAGGCTGGAAGCGGGCAGACATGCCATGAAGATCCTCGCTCCCGCCGGGATGGAGACCTTTATCAACCAGGTGGCCTCGTCGGAAAAGGGTGTGGTCCGCAGGTTTGGATATTGTCTCGAGAACCCGCTCTCCTTTCCCGTGCACAAGCGTACAAACGGGCAGGAGATCGTCAATCTGGAATTTTATTCCAAGGGGGGACAGCGTACCGAGATCACCACCCGGATCAAGGGGGCCACGGCCTTGCAGGCACGACTGCTCCCGGAACTGACCATCAGGGAGCGCGTGTTTTCTGTCAGGCCCGGCACGGGGACTGTTCCGGTATTGCAGGGAAAGATCGACCACCTCCGCAGCGCGGAGAGCATGCTTGTTTTTCTGGGCGAGGATCTTCCGCCGGGCACCTATGTCCTGGAGATTACGAGAACCGGTGGCCCGGCCGGGTATGTTGCCGCCTACCGGGTCATCCCCGGCGAGCATTCCCGGCGCAGGATTTTTCATGAATAGCGGTCAACTGTTCAAGGAGATGTTGTGCGATCATATTGTTTCTCCCAACGCGTTTGCAGGATAGTGATGCTCGGGATTGTTCTTGCTGCCATGACCCATACGGCTCTGGCCGGGGAACCGGTGGACGCCAAGGCCTTGTATGCGGATTCCTCGGACAAGGGATCGCTCCAGACCGTTTCACAGGCTGAAATGGACCGCATGGAAAAATTGTTTACGCTCATGTTTCAGGGAAACGTCAACGCCACGGTCCGGACCGAATGGCAAGAGCTGGGATTCACCATGGTTGACGCCGTGTGCGCCGGGGTTCCTTGTGTCGCTCTTGCGGAATCCAAAGGGCAGAAGCGGGGCAGGGGGTTCTATCTTTTTTCCCGGGAGCAGGCCGGGCCGGTGATCATGATGCCCCACCGTTACTACGACCTGGATACCGGGAAGATCGGTATGGATATGTTTGCCACGGGGCTCTGCCGTGCGGCTGCCTGGAACACGGTTCACAGGTATGCCTTTGAGCGGCAGAAAAAGGGGGATCCCTCGGATCTGGCCGACAATGTCACAAGTCCTTTTGTGGCCTTTACCAGGTCCTTTGCCCGGGTGCATCCCCAGAAACTGCTGGTCCAGGTGCACGGGTTCTCCCACACGGGCAGAAAGACCCGGGCCGGGCGTGAGGCCGGGATCATTCTGAGTGGCGGCGGCCGGGTTCCGGTCTGGCTCGTACCCCTGGGCAGGGATCTCAAGCGGTACCTGGACGTGGATGTCCGCATCTACCCCCTGGACGTCGAGGAGCTGGGCGGGACCACCAATGTGAGCGGCCGTATTCTGGCTCGTCTTGGACATTCCGGGTTCATGCATCTGGAACTGGACCGTACTCTTAGAACCCGGCTCAAGGACGATCCCCTGCTTTGTCTGCGTTTGACAACCATTCTCGGTGAGATCAGGCCATGAAAACAATCCGGTGCCTCCTGTTCGCGCTCATGCTTCTTGCTCCCTGTGTTTGTTTAGCTGCAGACGAACCAGGTGACACCTCGGCCATGTTCGATGCCATGGCCAACGGTCTGACCTCCCGTCTCGGGACGGTGAGCGGATGGGACAATGTCACGGGAGCCCCCCAGGTGATCAGGGGAAAGAGACCCTGTCATGATCCCTGTCTGGGCATGGATATCGTTTCCCTTGATCCCGGCGAGGAAGTGTATATCCGACGACCCGACCGCTCCATGCTCCGCATCCTGCCCGTTGATACGGAAGATCCCCAGCCCGAGGTCTTTTTCGGGACAGGGACGGGCCTCGAGGTCAGACTGGATCCCCTTGCCGCATTCAGTGCGAACGGATGTGCCGAGGCTTCCCGGATCTATCGCCCGCATCACCCTGGACAGGGAGTTGTCCGGGTTGCCGTACCGACCGACGCGGCCAGGGGAACCTCGTTCGCCCTCTTCCTTTCCAGGAACGACCCGCCTGCATTGCCGGAAATGTACCGCCATTGTCTCAAGCTGCCCTTGGAGTCGGTCCGCCTCCATGAGAAGGGGGAACCGGGGCTTTGGGGATGGTACCTGCTGCCTGCAAGAACACCGGTGCGGCTGGACATGGAAGGGGAGGTACGTCTTCAGGTCGAGCAGCATGTTCTCCTCGACGGAACGGAACCCTCGCGGATCATTCCTTACCAGATCGATGTTTCTCTGGATGGGACGCCGTGTGCGCCCTTGAATTTTGCCACCACGCCCCTGTCTTCGCGCCTCATGTATGCCCAGGGGCACCCCCGGGTTCTGGGACGCAGGGAGCAGGGGTTCATCAGCATTCCCGAGGGCAAGCACGCCCTGGAGATGGTCACCTCCCGGGACATGTTTGTCCGGGTCCGGGTGCACGATGGTCATGAGTTCCTTGTCCCGGATCTGAATCTGACGCATTGGCTGGACGAACCCGCTTCCTCGTGCGATCCCGTTGCCCTTCGTTCTCGGGCCCTGTCCCTGGCATGGGACAATGGCCGCAGAAATGGCGGGGTACTGGCCGCGGCCATGATGCGCCGGGCAGCCGATGTCCGGCCCGATGTGCCGGGACTTCCCGCCATGTCCCGGTTGAGCGAGGCCATGTTCACCTTCTACCGGGATCTCTTCCCGGACAGCCCTTCCCGCTCCAGGGAGACCTGTTTTTTCACCCCGCAGCTGCCCGATCCCCGGGGTTCCCACAACCTGGTGGTGCAGGAGGATTCCTGGCCGACACTTTTGGAAACATTGGATCAGGGGCGTTTTTTCAGGCTGCCTGAAGACGGAACACTGATCCGGTTCGGGCTCCCGGATCGACCTGCAGCCACAACCCTGCGCGTGGCCGTGCTCCTGCCCGACACGGCGACTTCCCTGGAGATCGATCTGGGGGACAGGGAACCGGTCCAATGTCTGGTCCGTCCCGGGGGATTTCTGTTCGCGGACAAGGAGCATTCCCCCGGCCACACGGAGACTCCGGAAGCATCCGAATCCCCCACAACCATCGTCCCCGCACCGGATATCTCCCAGGCGGGGTTGCTGCTCGTTGGCCAACGGTTCAAGGGGCTGGACCCAACGACCCTGGGGGGGGCCTTTTGCCGCCATCCGGGACAATGCGTCCCTTGATAGAGTGGGATATGTGGAACTGGATCTCCCCGAGAGTGTCCGGGAGATAGGCGTCCGGCTCCCCGGAACAGGAAACGCTCCTGTCTGGATCGCCCTGCAGTACCGGGCTTCGCGGACCTTTTCCCTGGACGAATCCCTGTATGATTTTCTGATCGAGAAGGAGAAGCGATCCCCGCTGGATCTCTTCCTGGCCGGGCTTGAACGTCCCGACACCATTCCCGAGCGTCTGTCTTCCCATTGGCAGCCCTTGTTCAGATTGTTGCAGACCCGTGAAACCCTGTTCTCGTCCCGGATCGGTGAAAAATGGGAGCCGGGATGTCTGCGTCCGGTGCCGGGCATGGACGGGATTGGGGGTATCGACCAGGTCATTGACCGGGCCGAGGCTGCCCAGGAGGCCGGGGATCTGATCACGGCCCTGTCGTATTGGGCCGCTGTCCTCCGGTTGGCCGGGGGTGAAGACAGAATTCGGGCTATCGAAGAACAGGACGCGTGTCTGCGCGGACTGGGTGAGAACTATCTGGCCGGGATGATCCTGCGCCATGTGTATGTTCATGGCGAACGGGCCGAGCGTCAGATTGCCCTTGAGCGCATGCGCTCCTTTGCACGATCCGGCCGGGACGAGGATGAGCTTCTGACCCTGGCCGTGGTCGAGTTCATGGGCCAGCAAACTCCGAAAAATCTTGCCAGGATCAGCTCGTTGCTTCTTGCCCGGGGCAGCGACACGCTCGGGCTCATGGCCGGACTGCTTGTGCCGGAATCAAAGCGGCCCATGCCCGAACTGCTCCTTGCAGCCCGGAAGCAGGGATGGAACAGGACTGCCGAAGATATGGCATCCAGCATGCCTGTCGAGGAACGTTTCCTGTGGCAGGGACTGGATCAGGCCAAAAACGGGGCCTTTGCTCAGGCACACACATTGTGGAAACAGGGGGGCGAGCAGGGCAAAGATTTTTCCCGGTCCTTGTCCGAGGCCCGGGATATTGCGTCCCGGTTGTATGGCAACAGGGAGTCTGAACGGAAAACCGCGGTCAGGGACTGGGAAACATGGTCCCTGCGTCGTTCCGGTCCCTGGACCTGGAAGGAGCAAACAGCATCGGTCCTCGCACCGACCGGAATGGTCCGGACCCGGAGCCTGACCGCGGACGTTCGCAGGGTCTGGCATCTCGTGGACAGGGAACACCCCCTTGCAGTGAACGTCTGGGGGCCTTCGAGGCTGCGATTGGTTATCCGTCCTCTCCACGCGCCCGGATCGGAGGCACGGATCGACGGATGGGTAACGCTTACGACCCCCCATGGCTCCCGACACGTTCCGGTCACGGGCAACACGCCGTCACAGGGATTGGAACTGGAAAACGATGTCCGCCTGCCGGGCCGCGCCGTGACCAGGGAGCTTGAAATGGCGGGGGGGCCCGGGGAAATACATCTCGAGACGTCCGACTTTTCCTGTCTTGTCCGGGTGGAACGGTGGCAACCCGTATGCACGCTGCCGGTACTTCCTGAACTCACCCCGGAGACGGTCGGGGTTGCCCTCCAGGGGGTGGACGCCTGGCAGGATGATCCCGGGCCGCGTCCGTGGCCGTGGCAGCATCGTCTGACCGTTATTGACAATGCGTCAGGCCGGAAAACCGTGTTCCCCCAGGATCGGGTCTGGAAAGTTGTGGCCGGGCAGGATGCGCGTGAGGGGAAATTTCTCTCACTGCCCACTGTCTGTTCCCGTTCTGAAGATCTCGATAATCAGGTACAGGACACGAGACAGGATCTTATCGACCGGGCCCGTGATCTGGCCTTTCGGGCCGAGCAGCATCCCGGGGATCTGCCGGGCATCGAGGCTGAACTCCGGCACCTGGCTCATGATCATCCACAGATTTCCGAAATCCGGACCATGCGTGACCGGGTGGGCAGGGTCATGGTCTGGGAACGGTTGCAGCCCGCGTCGAGCGGGGGGAGCTATGCCTTTCCCCTGGCCGGCTGGGAACCGGAAACTCCGGCCCTCAGGGTGCGCAAGGGGCTGCTTCCCTGTCTCTTTCCCGGCGAGCATGTTTTGTCCCAACCGGGCAAATTGATCATGGACATGTACAATGTGCAGCCTGCTTCCCTGGTCATCGAGACCTTTCTGGGCGATTTTCCCTGGCTCGGCGAGGCACCCCTGAATTTCTGGTATGATGTGGACGGGAAAGATCGGGTCTTTCGGACACTGTCCCGGCGTGATCCGGACGCGCGTATCGAGATTGACGTACCCGCCGGCGAACATGTCGTCCGTGTGGGTGTGGATACCTTGTACGTCAACCAGTTTTTGCGGGTGATGATCCATGAACCGGGCCAGGGGTGTTCCTCGTTCGCCTGTACCGATCCCGGATGGTCCGAATACCAGGAAAGGGCCTATACCATTGCCGCACACGGATTTCCGGCCATCTATCAGATCGAGGGACCCGCATGGGTCAGGGTGGACCGCAAGGAGGAGACCTCCACCTCGGTCAGGTATCGCTATTTTCCCAAAGGTATGCATGACCTCGTTCTGAACCCGGAAGAGGGCCGTATGGAGAGTTACTACCGGGTGTTTGCGAGGATGCCCTTCAGGGGAGAAGAACCCGTGGAGGGGATGCCCCGGGAGGTGGCCATCACCTATGCACATGTGCCTGATTCTCAATACGTTCTTCCCGATCCCCCCACGCCCGAAAAGGCCGTCATTGCCAATGACGACGATCAGTTCGAGTTTCCCTGGACGGGAACCTGGGAAATGGAGGCCGGCTACCATTCCCGAAGGGACGTGCAGGAGGACGGCACCGGGGATGCCGAGCAATTCTGGCAGCTGGGGCTTGTCCACCGGCGGTATCTCGAAACTCTGCCCGCCTATATGAAGACCGGCTTGACCCCGCTTCGGGTCCGCAAACACGGTGGGGTCGTCTCCGGGGTGGAAGAGGAGTTCGTGTATTCCCCGGATTTCCTTCCCTTCACCCTGGGGCTCAGGGGGAGTTTTCTGGCCCAGGATCCTGATGCAGATGCCAAGGCCCTGCCTGGAACCGGTGAGGGGGATACCGAATGGTCCGGCCTTGTTCGGGCGTCCATCTCCCGGCGGCTGTCTGTGTGTCCCGAGTGGTGGCACACGCCCGGGTTGCGAGTTTTCGGGCGGCTGCTCAGCATGGACGAACTGGGAGACTACGAATCCAGGGACGTGGATCAGGACATCTTCACCCCGTACAAGCATGATCATCGCCAGGGAATTTCTGTAGGCGATACCCTGACCTGGGCCCCCTGGGCCGACACCCGCATTGCGGCCGGGGCGAGCGCCACATCCAATGAGGATGGAAACGTCTTTGCACCGGACAACATCCGGGCACGGCTCTTTTGGGAACAGCTTCTGGGACCCTTCCAGACCAGGGTCGGACTGCGCCATACCCGGTATTTCGAGGATGGTGATCGGGACGCGGACAGCCACAAGACCTTTGTGGACATGGAATGTGCCTGGACCCGGTGGACCGAGGACAAGGACCGGTTGCGCATCGGTCTGTCCGGGACCGTAAACACGGATACCGGGGAGTGGAGCTCGGCGGTCGTGCTGGGCTGGGTGTTCGACGGATCCAGGGAGTTACGGGATTTCAGGTCCGGGGAGACCGTGTTTCCGGCCATCACGACCTGGGCCATTCCCCACTCATCACCAACCCCGGTTCTGGAGCCGGAACCCACTGTGTGTCCGGAGCTTCGAACACGACCTGCGGTCATGGAGTCGCCCGAGGATGCCGGTTCCACGCCCAGGAAGGGAGGTCGCTCATGAGTCGTTCGCCTTCCCCTGTCTCTGTCATGCTCGGTCATGGGCTCTCCAGAATGGAGTCTTCCCTGTACGGCAACCTCTTGAAACAGGTCGCCAGGGATTTTGAATCGTGGCGGGACAAGGCCGTGCCTGTGACCTCAACCATTGAACTCCAATTGCTTATGGCCGAATATCTGGTCGAGTCCATAAACAGGGAAAAAGAGGAGTTAAGCCGCCTGGAATCCCTGGCTGATGGGTTCGGAACCCGTATCTCCCAGGCGGATACCCGTCCGGAAGAGCGTGAGCACATCCTGGAATTCGCCAGACGTCTGGGGGCTTCTGCCCGTGATCTGCGAAAGGATGCCAAGGGGTTTGGTCGCTGGTTCGGGTTCGATGCAGTCCTTGAACGATGTACCCGCAGGATGGACGGGGTCTGCTTCAGGCTCTCCTTTCTGCTCCCCCGACTCGGCTCGGTCATGGCCGGGGCCTTGGGCCGGGAGAGCGATCCGGAGCTGCAGACAAGGTACTGGCAGCGGATCGATCCGGAAAAGGTGGCCCGGATGTTTTTTGCCTTTCAGCGGGACGAGCGGGTGAACATGGCCGCGTTCCGGTCATTGTCCCTGGCCGTGTCCGCCCTGACCGATACGGTCCGTTCCCGGGTCATTCACGAGAATTCCCTGCGGTTCGTCTACAGAAGCGCCCTGGAAATCTCCCAACCGATATGGCTGCAATGCGAGGCCCTCAAACTTTTGGGGCGCATCGATCCTCCGGCGCTGGCACGGGTACTTCAAAAACGGCTGACCTCGCCTGCACCGGGAGACGATTTTTTTGTCCGGCGTCGCTGCATGTTGCTTCTGGAAACCTATGCCGGTCATGTGGAGAATGTGCACACGCTGCTGCGCGGGTGCCGGAAAGATCCCAGCGTGTATGTGCGCCAGGCCCTTTCCGTGGTCGTTTGTCGTCTGCTCCTGGCAGAACAGGCCGCTGCTATTGGGCGAAAACAGGGAATGGCCTTGCTCGCACGCCTCATTCTCAAGGATCCTGCACCCCAGGTCCGAGGGCAGGGGGTGCTCGCCCTGGTCGACCTGTTTGCCGCTTCAGAGTTGTTCAATCTGGGAAATCGGCTGCTCGAGAGGGTTCTCAAGGATGAGAAGAATCCTTTTGTTCTTCGTGCTGCCCTGCATGTATGCAGCCAGGCCATGGAATATCTGGAACAGGAACAGAGCGCAGTCTTTTACCGGCAGATCCTTCAGGGGATGTCGACGCTGCGAGATGCCTGTGAAGATCTTCGTGTCAGGAGATGGGCAGCTAGAATCATGGAACGGGTCCGTTTGGGCGTGGACCCGGATATGCAATCCCTGGTCAATCGATTGGAGTTTCTGGTTCGAACTGTTCCTCCAGGCAAAAGTAAATGGTTCAGGGTAAAAAAACTGGGCTCGCCCCCCCCCGAAGATCTGGGCAGGGCTCTGTCCATTTTGGCCCAGGATGGATTTTCACTGGGAGCGCGCAGGACCCTGTTCGGCTGGAGAATTTACCGGGGGGACCGGTTTGGATTCCGGTTCTGGCGGCTCTTCCACGAACTGCGCAACCCCTCGCCGGACAAACGCCAGGCCCATTCCCATACCATCGGCCGTATCGACAAGGCGAACATCTCGGCCCCGTCTTCGGTCCTGGCGGAACTGACCAGGACCAAGGTTCCGGGCGAGCCCCTGTACGTGAGCGAGGAAGACGGCTGGCGTCCGTACCTTCCCCTGCCCGATCAGGTGCTCTCGTTTTTGAAGGACAAGCCCGGATCTGGTCCGACACTGATTTTCACCCCCCAGGGAGTGACCACTCTGAATCCTTCCGGCGGGTTCGTCCGGCGGCTTCTGGGAGTCTTGCGGATCACCTGGTCCTTTGATCGTCTGGCCTCGCTGCGCACCTGGACCCCGTCTTCGGGCAGGGACCCCAAGGAGTATGTCCGGAAACTGCGGAAGCTGGGCGTGGATACTCGCTTTACGCCCTATCAGGGGGAAGATGCGTCCATCAGCCGGTTTTTTGCTTTTTCCATCCCCTTGGGGAGCGGATGGTGGGATCGGTTCGTTGAATATTTCTTTTCCGTATATCGCAATTCCCTGTACGAGCTCGGGATTTTTGCCGCAGGGCTGGGCACATTCTTTGCCGCCCGGATCGTTGTTCTTTCCCGAAGGGTCATCCAGGCCCGCAAGCAGCTTACCCTGGTCGTGGGCGGCTGGGGAACCAGGGGCAAATCCGGGGTGGAACGGCTCAAGGCAGCCCTTTTCGAGTCCCAGGGGCATGCCATGGTCTCCAAGACAACGGGAAGCGAGGCCATGTTTCTCTATGCCCATGACTTCGGCAAGACCCGGGAAATGTTTCTGTTCCGGCCTTATGACAAGGCCACCATCTGGGAGCAGACCGAGCTTATGCGACTGGCTGTGCGCCTCAAGAGCCGGGTCTTTCTCTGGGAGTGCATGGCACTGACCCCGTCCTATGTGCGTATCCTCCAGCACCACTGGTCCAGGGATTCTATCGCCACCATCACCAATGCCTATCCCGATCATGAGGATATACAGGGGCCTGCCGGGTACAACATCCCCCACGCGATGAACGAGTTCATCCCGGAGCGCTCCATACTGGTGACCACCGAAGAGCAGATGCTGCCTATTCTGGAAGAAGGGGCCAGAGAGCGTAAAACCGGATTCGTCACTGCAGGGTGGATCGAAGTGGGATTGCTTCCCCCGGAGATTCTTTCCCGGTTTCCGTATGAGGAGCATCCCTACAACATCGCCCTGGTGGCCACCATGGCCGGGATGCTCGGGCTGGAAGAGGACGTGGCCCTGAAGGAGATGGCCGACAGGGTGGTCCCGGATATCGGGGTGCTCAAGGGTTTTCCGCCCGCCCCTGTTCGGGGAAGAAGACTGGAGTTCGTCAACGGCATGGCCGCCAACGAGCGGTTTGCAACCCTGAGCAATTGGAAGCGCATGGACTTTGCCGAGCAAGAGCTGGACGGGTCCACCTGGCTGGTCGCTCTGGTCAACAACCGTGCCGACCGCATCTCCCGTTCCCGCATGTTCGCCTCCATCCTGGTGGAGGATGTCGGACCGGATCGGATCGTACTCATCGGGAGCAATCTCAAGGGGCTGAAGGGGTATATCAACGAGTCCCTGGAACCCTGGCTTGCCGGACTCTCCCTGGACCCGGCCAGGAATCAGGACAGATCGCCTCGCGAGGTGCTGGATGACCTGGCCAAAAGGCTGCGGATTCCTGTTTCTGAAGAGATGGTTCAGACCATGCTCAAAACGATGCTCGCCGGTCTCGCTCTGGATGGTGCTTCCTGTCTCGATGTCTGGGACAGCCCGGACAGGGTGAAAAAACGGCTCGAGCAGGAGAAGGTGGAAGGCGAGAAGATCGAGGAGGTTGTCGGATTTCTTGGTAGATATATTCGTGGGTTCAGGGAATACGAGACGCTTGTCGGCAGACTGGACCGTAAGGATTTCGCATCCCTGGACAAGAAACTGCGGACCTGGGCCGAGACATGGTTTCGGGAAAAGATCGCGGTCATCGACGATGTCCACGCCGACGGGGAAAAGATCCTCTCCCGGTTCATCCCCTGTGTTCCCCCGGGATTTTTGGTCCGGATCATGGGCATGCAGAACATCAAGGGACCTGGCCTGGATTTCGTGTATCGCTGGCAGGCCTGGGAGCGGTGTCACGCCTCACTGATCGAATTGGAGGATGAGGCCCCCGCAATCATGGAACGGGGGTTGAAGGCGCTGATGGGTTTTCAGGAATGGGGCGTGCTTTCCCATGAGAGCGTGCTGGAAGTTGTGGATCGTGTGGGCAAACGCCCCGAGGCCCAGAACGAATCCTTTCAGGCCGGTCTGGCACTCATCCGCTCCAGCCAGGAAAAGTCGAGCATCGCCATTGCCAAGCGGGTTCGCGGGCGGCAACGAGTGGGATTGCTGGACAAGGTTTTTTCTGTCGTGGAATCCTTTCTCGACGCCGGAGACGCAGTACGACGCCGCAAAAAGGCCAACCGGATTTACAAGGACATGGTGGACGAACGGATCAGTACGGAACGGGCCGCTGTGGAACTCAAAAAGCTCAACAAACGGCAAAAAGGCGGGTGGCTCAAGGAGAAATGGGGGTGAATGGGCGCGAGCTCTGCCATGTTTTACGGCGAGAAGCATGCTTGACGAGTAGTGCCGTCGGTCTGAAGTCCACGCCGGGATTTCAACGATCGTTTCAATGCTCGCCTCGACACAGTCGAGAAATTCGAGTCCAAGGCAGTAGCGTTGTTCTTCATGCCATGAAAAAGCGAGCTGGAGGTCTTTTGTGGCTTTTTCCGGTACGCAGTGCGCAGGACGAACCCAAAAAAGTGACAACTTTTTCAGGACGCGACACATGCTGATCAACATAATGGACATAGTTTCAGTTCTTTGGCAAAAGGTAGTTGGTTCTGAAGGAGGGGATGCCTCGCCCGTGGAGGTCACGTAGTACAGTTTCAGTTCTTTGGCAAAAGGTAGTTGGTTCTGAAGGTGCATAGCGGAATGGCTAAAAGAATTATCCGAGAATTGTTTCAGTTCTTTGGCAAAAGGTAGTTGGTTCTGAAGGCAGGACTGGAGTCAGCTTGGAAACAATCACCACGAGCGTTTCAGTTCTTTGGCAAAAGGTAGTTGGTTCTGAAGGCGGGAATACGCGGGGCAACTATAATGTTTATAAGCCGTTTCAGTTCTTTGGCAAAAGGTAGTTGGTTCTGAAGGATATAGGAAGTTGGATGGGTGACGTAATTCCAGGCAGTTTCAGTTCTTTGGCAAAAGGTAGTTGGTTCTGAAGGCGACGGCTGCCCGGCAAACAATTTTAAGGGATCGATAGTTTCAGTTCTTTGGCAAAAGGTAGTTGGTTCTGAAGGTGTTGATATACGCGTCGAACATGGCCCACCGGTTTGTGTTTCAGTTCTTTGGCAAAAGGTAGTTGGTTCTGAAGGGTAGTCGGCCGCGAGCGTATCCAGATCCCACGACCGTTTCAGTTCTTTGGCAAAAGGTAGTTGGTTCTGAAGGCTCGGCTGCTGCCGTGCCTGGGCTGGTCAACTGCTGTTTCAGTTCTTTGGCAAAAGGTAGTTGGTTCTGAAGGCGTGACCGTCTGGCAGGCCACGAGATCGATGCACGTGTTTCAGTTCTTTGGCAAAAGGTAGTTGGTTCTGAAGGTTCCTTTTTGGAAAGGTGATCCTTTGTGGTTTTTGCAAGTTTCAGTTCTTTGGCAAAAGGTAGTTGGTTCTGAAGGTTGACCTCTAGGCTGTAAAGTCCTAATCTTCTTCTTAAGTTTCAGTTCTTTGGCAAAAGGTAGTTGGTTCTGAAGGAAGCCGAAGCCTTCGATCCTTCTGTAGAAGAAGATTGGTTTCAGTTCTTTGGCAAAAGGTAGTTGGTTCTGAAGGTGGGCAAACAGCCGGGCAACCAGAGAGCAACCCACGGCGTTTCAGTTCTTTGGCAAAAGGTAGTTGGTTCTGAAGGACCTTATACATCGTGCATCTCCAGGTTGACGATCCAGTTTCAGTTCTTTGGCAAAAGGTAGTTGGTTCTGAAGGCACGGGTGAGGGCCTCGGCATAGCGGGTCTCATAGGGTTTCAGTTCTTTGGCAAAAGGTAGTTGGTTCTGAAGGTTGCTTTTTTCAGGTGATTGAAATCCTGTAGAACGAGTTTCAGTTCTTTGGCAAAAGGTAGTTGGTTCTGAAGGGATTTAATGCCTGATGAACAGATGAGGATCCTTCAAGTTTCAGTTCTTTGGCAAAAGGTAGTTGGTTCTGAAGGTGTCACGTAATACACGGGATTTCCCTGGGAGATGGGTTTCAGTTCTTTGGCAAAAGGTAGTTGGTTCTGAAGGTGTCACGTAATACACGGGATTTCCCTGGGAGATGGGTTTCAGTTCTTTGGCAAAAGGTAGTTGGTTCTGAAGGTGATCTCGACATCAGCAGCTTCCTCGGCCACTTCGTTTCAGTTCTTTGGCAAAAGGTAGTTGGTTCTGAAGGTCATGATACGGCGGGGCCTGTTCGATTTGGAATGAGTTTCAGTTCTTTGGCAAAAGGTAGTTGGTTCTGAAGGTGGGGACCGGGAAAAATGCGTCTATCATCACTTCCAGGTTTCAGTTCTTTGGCAAAAGGTAGTTGGTTCTGAAGGTAGCGGCACGGTTTGTTGGCCAGCTGGGACGCTGAAGTTTCAGTTCTTTGGCAAAAGGTAGTTGGTTCTGAAGGATTAAACATAACATCAGACAAAAAATAATCGATTAGGTTTCAGTTCTTTGGCAAAAGGTAGTTGGTTCTGAAGGCAATGCCTGCGGCACTGTCAAGCTCAATTTTGTGGTTTCAGTTCTTTGGCAAAAGGTAGTTGGTTCTGAAGGTATGCAACCCGAGAAACAAGATGTATCGTCCGTCAGTTTCAGTTCTTTGGCAAAAGGTAGTTGGTTCTGAAGGTGCAAAGTGGTCGATATGCTCGAACGGATTGCTCGCGTTTCAGTTCTTTGGCAAAAGGTAGTTGGTTCTGAAGGTGTTCTGTTTTTCTTTATGGAATCAGCATGTTAAAAGATTGGTATGGTCGTTTGTTTTCGCAAAACAGTTTTCTGCAAGAATAGCTTGACTTTTTGCGAAAAAAACGACTAGGTGATTTTGCCTATTTGCCAATAGACTGTAATCACCAAAAAGGTATTTTGATCGGACCTCTATATTGCATACGTCCGTACATTTTAGCCACGATCATTACAGTGATTTAGGTATTCGCAGTTAGAGCATTGTTTGATGCTGGCCGGGGAATCCGGCTTGGCACCAAGTTCCAGCATCTGGCGAATTTCTTCAGTAACTCCTAGTACACTGCTCGACAAAGTCTGCGTCATTTCAATCCGTTGAACGTCACATCGCCCCTTGGTCAAAAAGCCACAGGGGCATTTTTTTTGGAACATATCTTCCAGCATCAGGCCATAAGCAACAAGCTGGTAGATTCCGCCACGTTTTTGTTTCGCCAACTCCAATTTGAACTCAACAGGATATATTGCTGATTCCGTTTCGATCACCATGTCTGCGATGCCATGAATACCATATTTTTCAGATCTGGCAGGGAAATTAAGGTGTACATCGCCTTGCTGCAAACCGAATCTGGAAAGATTGCGTCTTTGCCAGAGTAGAGTCTCCTGGCGATGAAATTCTTCACCTTGGGTCACCCATAGAGGGTAACTTACTGTAAAATCAGTTAGTTCAATATAGTATACAATGCGAGGGCAAAAACACCATTGTCGGATAAGATTTGCCGGAATGCTAGATGACATGGTGCTCTTTCCAATCCTGAAATTCTTCGTCACAGTAGCCGAAAAGAAAGCTGCATCCATGGCCGTTAAAGTTTGTTCTGGTAACCAGGGCCTTGTCACCTTTTTTAATGATAGAATCGGTGAACCGTCTGACAGCGTTCAGTTCAGCCATGCTCAGAAACCCCCAAAATACCGATTGCTGAACATTTTTCATCCCTGTCTTTTCAAGTTCTTGGAAAACCTTCGTGCGAATTTTGTTGTCCTTGATGTCGTAGCAGATCAAGTATTCCTTTCTGAAAATCGGATCCATGTTCTCACCATTTGAACAGATAGGGACGATATTTTTTTGTACCGCAGAACTGTCCACTCAATCGATAGACCTGACGCTGAATAATATGCTCAAGCTTTACTTTTTTCTTTTGATGCAGATATTTTTTTGCACAGGTTTCTTGAATTTTTTCGATTAGTAGACGCTTAATTCCGGAATCCATTGTTGTTTTTCCTTCACTATGATTCCTTAGTTTGACAACAGCCCTGTCAACTACCCATGCTCTATATTCTTCCATAATGTCGAGGACCAGAGACATTTTTCCTGGCCGCGGGGTATGGATAAATCCCATATATGGCTCAAGCCCAGCATTTTCAATGGCGGCCAGTATGTAGCTGCTTAGGATTGCGTACCCGAAATTGAGCATGCTGTTGTTTATTTCTTTACTGCCTCGACCATATCTTTTTTTGAATGATGAGGAGAAAAGCCTCGCCTCCTTGAGTGCGTTGAAATAAATGCGGGCACTCACGCCTTCATACCCGAGAAGCTTTTCTAACGAAGATGTTGTGGCTGTTTGGGAAGCGTGTTGCTTCAATTTTACTGCGGCATCCTCCAGACACGAGAGTTTATGATATTTGGCGTGGTAGTTGATGACGCCTCGCTGATTTTTTATCTTTGCTTCAATGACTTTTCTGGCGAGGGGCAGAGTATTCCCCTGACAGAAGCGGTACTGGTTCGCCCTGGCAGCCACGACACCATGCCGGGTGTTTCCGATCAGTGTAGCTTGAGCCGTTCCTTTGAATCCGAGAAATAACAATTTTATTCCTCGAACGCTCAGAGCCTGGACAAGGTCACTGGAAAAACTCACCCCGCGTTTGGCCACGCTGATGGTAGCTAGTGTTGCGTCCGCTAAATTTCTATACCGTTATTTAGTCAGTGGCTTCCCGGTGTAAGTCCACTTAAAAGGCTTGGCCCACAGCTCGTTATAGTTGCGAATATATGCCATTATCTGCTTGATCAG
>NZ_JBSPZA010000033.1:0-33640 GCF_053851535.1 Desulfoplanes sp. PS50
GGCCCGCATGCAGTGCATGCGGGCCTTCGCATATAAGGGGGGGGGTAAAAAAGTTCCGGGAGTTTCTCTGTCAGCAGGCCATGGGCACGACAGTCGGGTAGCCGTTGATGGAGTGGATCTCCACGGGCAGCCCGTACACGGCCTCGATCATCTCCGAGGAGATGTGTTCCACGCGTCCGGCGTCATAGACCTGGCCGTCCTTGAGAAAAAGATAGGCATTGGCGAAACGCAGGGCCGTATTCAGGTCGTGCATGGTCATGACCCCGGCCATGCCGTGTTCCACAATGACATGGTGGATCATGGACAAGATCTCGACCTGGTTTTTGAGGTCCAGGGAGCTGGTGGGTTCGTCCAGAAGAAGAATCTCGGGTTCCTGGACCATGGCCCGGGCGATGGCCACCTTTTGCAGTTCGCCGCCGCTCATCTGATCGATATGGCGCAGGGCCATGTGTTCCATGTTCAGTCGTTTCAGGGCCGCGTCGACGATGCTCAGATCCTCCTGACCCACGCTCCAGCGGATGTAGGGCTTGCGTCCCATGAGTACGGCGTCGAACACGGTCATGCGCGAGCTTTCGCATCGCTGGGCTACGTACCCGATGGTCTTGGCGATTTCATTGCTCCGGAGTTTGAGCACGTCCGTTCCCTTGACCATGACCGAACCTCCGGACGGAGAGAGGATGGCGTCGATGCACTTGAGCAGGGTGGTCTTGCCCACACCGTTGGGCCCGAGAATGGCCAGGAGCTCTCCGGGCTTCAGGGTGAAGGAAATTTTGTCGAGGACCGGATGCGAATTATAGGTGAAGGAGACACCGCACACGTCGAGAATCATTTTTTGTACCCCCGGATGATCAGATACATGAAAAGGGGTGCCCCCATGAACGCGGTGAGCACGGAAACAGGGAGAACATGGGGGGCCAGCATGAGCCGGGCCACCGTGTCCGAGACAAGCAGGAGCAGGGCCCCGAGAAGAATGGTGGCCGGAAGCAGGAACCGGTGATCCCCGCCGAGGATACGCCGGACCATGTGCGGGACCACCAGGCCGACAAATCCGATGATCCCCAGATAGGCGATGATCACCGAGGTGACCAGGGAGGCTATGAGCATACCCGTGACCCTGATCCGGTCCACGCGGACCCCAAGACCCCGTGCGGTTTCGTCGCCCGCGTCAATGGCGTTGTAGTTCCAGCCGTTAGCCATGAAGTACAGGGATGCCAGACCGGTCACCCCGGCGAGAATGGCCAGTTCGTTCCAGGATGCCCTGGCCGTATCCCCGAAGGTCCAGAAAACCATGGCCGCGAGTTGTACGTCGTCGGCAAAGAATTGCAGGAACATGGTCCCGGCGGTGAACAGGGCACCCAGGGCGACACCGGTCAGGATCATGGTCTCCGGGGTGGCCCCGCGGAGTCTGGATACAAGGATGATCATGCCCGTGGCCAGAAGGCTGCAGGCAAAGGCGGCCCCGGTGGTCAGATAGGGGTTGGTGATGGTGATGGATTCGACCTGGGAACTGCCCATGATGCCTGATCCCATGAGCATCACGGAAAACGCGGCCCCGAAGGCTGCCGCATGGGAGATGCCCAGGGTAAAGGGTGAGCCCAGGGGATTGCGCAGGATGGATTGCATGACCGCCCCGGCAACGGCCAGGCCCGCCCCGGCGATCATGGCCGCCAGGGCCTGGGGAAGGCGGATCTGCCAGACAATGATATCGAACCGTTTGGAGACACCCATGGACAAGAGACTTTTACCCACATCGAGGATGGGTACATGGGCCGCGCCCAGGGATATGGCCGTGATCAGGGCGGCGAGCAAAAGCAGTCCGGTTACACCGATAAGAATGACTTTTCGTCCGATGTACCGGGAATATTCTGCAGGGATATGGCCGTCTTCGAGATGCATGGATTCGGTTTCAGGTTTCAGGTTGTAAGTTGCAGGTCGTAATCCTTCCCCCAGGCAACCAATCAATCCGGTCAATCCGGTCATTTGGGTCAATCCGGTCCATCCAAGAACAAAGGCTCACTGCTTAATTCACGGGAATTTTCTTAAAGACCAGATTCTCGAATGCCTGGTCCATCTTGTCGAAGACCGGCTTGCCGACCAGGAAGGTGTAGATGGCGTCGGCTTTTGATTGGGGATCGATATCCTTGAATTGTTCGGGAAACAGGGTTTTGCCGATGAACCAGGCGTCGGCGAGGATGGATCCGCAATTCTGGGAATACCAGTTATAGGGGAGTACCCCATAGACCTTGCCGGTTTGCACGGCGGTCAGGGCCTGGTAGGCGGGGTCGTTTTTCAATTCGTCCAGTCCACCGCCCTGTTCACCGAATTGCAGGGTGCTCAGATCCAGAAAAAGGACATTGGGATCCCATTCCAGAATTTTTTCCTTGGCCACGTCCGAATGCTGCAGCCCCTTGCCGGTCAGTCCGGTGGTGTAGGCCATGTTTCTGAGGCCGACAAAACGAAACGGGGGATAATCAGGCTCGGTTGACTGGAAACCGTGGGGACCCTTGTGGGCCACCCCGCCGATATATACGCTCGGGAGGTGTTCGGCTTTTGCCTCGTGTGTCCGCGATCCGATTTCCTGGATGTTTGTTTCAAAAAAATCGATCACTGCCTCGGCCCGGTCTTCCTTGCCAATGACCCGGGCCATGATCCGCAGGGAGTTATAGAAATTCTGGCGATAATCTCCCAGATCACCGGAATCGAGCACAATGACCGGGATGCCGGTTTTTTGGATCAGTTCGTCCGGATTCGTGCCCGTGGTGGCGAAGGTCTTGAAAATGACATCGGGCTGGGGAGAGAGGGTCAGGATGCGTTCGGGATGGTCATGCCCCCTGAATTCTCCAAAAGTGGGCAGGTCCTTGAACCCCGGATTGGCCAGGGCATAGGGCCGGGCCTCGAACCGGTTTCTTCGGGTCTCCATGTCATCCACGCCCACGAGCATGGATTGCCCCTCGAGATAGGTCAGCAGACGCAGACAGCCCGAGCCCGAGCAGATGACGTGGTTGACGGAGGCCGGGATGGTGCGCGTGGTTCCCGTGGCATCGACGATGGTTCTGGAGGATGCCGCAAGGGAGGAAACAGGGACCAGGATCATGAGGACCAGCGTGATGAACAGGGGCGTGAGGTGGCGCATGAAAGATCCTTGGTGTTGCCGGAAACGGAAAATGATAGTGGGACGATGATACGTTGTGAAAATTCGTGATACGCAGGTTGCCTATACGAAAGATTTTTGTGCGTCAAGAGGAGGGGGAAGGAAGGCGGGAAAGGAAGTACGCAGTGCGCAGGGCGCAGAAAAAACGGAAGGAGACGGGAGGCAGGAAGGGAAGTGCGCAGCGCTCAGTGCGCAGGGCGCAGAAAAAACGAAAGGAGGCAGTAAAAGTGAATGCTTGGCGAGCCTTGGCGGACCTCATGTAGCGCTGCCAGAAGGCGTTGTCCTTGCACCGCGTCCGTGCACGGCCGTGTCCGTCCGTGTCTGTCCATTCCCCCCAGGCGCAGGTTCAGTGTATCACTTTGCCACGCAGGGCCTTGGTTTGTCCGCGTTTGACCTTGCTTTCAACGCGGCGTCTGCGGGCTGCCCGGCTCGGTTTGGTCGGCTTGCGCTTTTTGGGGGTTACGGAGACCGAACGGATCAGCTCACGCAGCCGATTCAGTCCGTCTTCCCGGTTTTTTTCCAGGGTCCGGTGCTGTTGGGCCTTGATGACGATGACCCCCTCTTTGGTGATCCGGCTGTCCCCAAGGGCCATGAGGCGTTGTTTGTACATATCGGGCAGAGACGACGCCTGGATGTCGAAGCGCAGATGCACGGCCGAGGAGACCTTGTTCACGTTCTGTCCCCCGGCCCCCTGGGCCCGGATGGGGATGATCTCGATTTCGTTGTCCGGTATGGTTACGGTGTTGGAGATGCGGAGCATGATCAATTCGTTGGGACTCGATAAAAGGAACGTTCAGAAACGCAGGGTACGCGAGAGGTGATCCCTTATTTTGCGCGTTCTGGCAAGGAGCGATTCCAGCATGTTTTCATGATCAGAGGGATGCCGGTGGATAGGGGGTGTCGATTCCCCTGAAAGAAATGGTTGTTGTACTGGACCCCGGCCGGTCACTTTTTGGACGAGACGACCTTTTCCACGGTATCCCGGAGTTCCTGCAGGGAGTAAGGTTTGATGGCCACGCCCTTGAACCCGTAGTCCTGGTAGCGAGCGATGATCGGATCGTCGGCATACCCGCTGGAGACGATGCCCCTGACTGCCGGATCGACTTCCAGGAGTTTCTTGATGGCCTTTGCCCCGCCCATGCCTCCGGGAATGGTCAGGTCGAGAATGACCGCGTCAAAGGGAGTTCCCGCTTGGAGCGCCTGCTGGTAGACCTCCACAGCCTGGTTCCCGTTCGTGGTGATTTCTACTTCGTAGTTCAGGCTTTTGAGAAGTGCGGTCAGGAGTTCCAGGATCATGGGCTCGTCGTCCATGATCAGAATTCGTTTGAGATGTTTGGAGGTGCGGGGCTCGGCAGGCTCATTTGTTTCCGGGACCAGATGATGCTCAATCCCCCCTGAATCGTCCAGGGCCGGGAGGTACAGGGTGAATCGGGCCCCCTGTCCGACCGGGGATTCGACGGAGATGGCGCCCCCGTGTTTGGTAACGATGGAATAGACCGTGGCCAGTCCCAGTCCGGAACCGGTTTGATGAGTGGTGAAGTAGGGATCGAATACGCTGCCGATATGTTCGGTCGCGATGCCCGGGCCGGTATCCTCGAACACAATTTTGACATAGGTCCCAGGCTTGAGTCCGGAGGCATGCTCTTTTCCGACCTCTTCGTTGGTCATGGAGACATGCAGGGTCCCCTCGTTTTGCATGGCCTGTTTGGCATTGAGGGTCAGATTGGAGACAACCTGTTCAAGCTGTCCTTTGTCCGCCTCAACTTCCAGGAGATTGTCTTCAATTTCAAAGAACGGCTTCACCCCGCTTCCGGAAAGATCGAAGCTGACCGTATCCCGGATGAGTGCTTCCATGGACAGATGCTGTTTGATGGGACTGCCACCCTTGGAAAAGGTGAGCAGTTTATTGGTGATCCGGGTGGCACGGTCCATGGACTCTCCGGCATTGGTGAGAAACTCCCGGGCAGGATGGTTGGTGTCGAGCGTGCTCGCAGCCAGTTCGATGTTTCCGTAAATGGCCATGAGGATGTTGTTGAAATCGTGGGCCAGCCCGCCCGCCAGGTTGCCCAGACTCTCCAGCTTGTCCATCTTCTGCAGTTCCTTGCGCATCCGGTATTCATGGGTGACATCCCGGAAGACCAGAACCGCGCCGGTGATCGTGCCCTGAAGATCGCGGATGGGGGCTGCCGAATCCGCGATGTGGTGTTCGATGCCGTCCTTGGCAATGAGCACGGTGTGGTTGGCCAGGCCGACGATTTGTTCCTGTTCCATGGCTCGGGTGGCGGGGTTCTCGCATTCCTTGCGGTCGATGGCGCTGACAATGGGGAAGACCGTTCGCAGGGGCAGTCCTTTTGCTTCGTCCCGGTCCCAGCCCGTGAGTGTTTCGGCCACCGGATTCATGGACGTGACCCGACAGTGATTGTCCGTGGTGATGACGGCGTCGCCGATGGAATAAAGGGTCGTTCGGAGATGTTCCTGGCTCTGGCGTAAGGCGTCCTCGGCCCGTTTTCTGTCGCTGATGTCAAGGGCGGTGAAGGTGATTCCCCTGGAGGGATCGTGCAGGTCGAGGGGGGTGGAGCTCAGGATGATATGCAGGATGGAACCGTTTTTATGCATGAATCGGGTTTCCATGGTTCCAGTGCCGTTCTGCTTGATCATGCCGTATTTTTCCGACCCGACCCGCTCGAATTCTTCCAGGGTGGGGTAGACCATTCTGGCGCTTTTTCCCACAAGCTCCTTTTCCTCGTACCCAAGCATTTCGCACAGCCGTTTATTGACCCGCATGAAAACGCGGTTCCTGACCAGACCGATGCCCACCGGGGCTGAACGGAAGATGCTTTGTATCTCTGCCTGACTGGCCAGGAGTCGGGATTCGGTCTGTTTTCTTTTTCGCAGATCGATGTCGATGCAGTAGAATTCGGGCTCGTGCCCGTCGCGAATGATCACTGCGTGGCTCGACAGGACGGTGATCGGTTCGCCGCGTCTGTTTTTGAGGGTCAGTTCCTGGGGCGGAGGCATCTGGCCGTCCCGGGCACCCGTGGCAATGACCTCGGTCACGGTTTCGCGTAAGTTTTCGGGGATGATCAGATCGAGCAGGTTCTTGCCTAGAGCCTCTTCCCGCGTATACCCGTAGATGATTTCGCTGGCCTGATTCCAGTAGTGGATCGTCCCGTCAGGCCCATATCCCTGGACCGCGACCTCCGGGACGTTCTCGAGCATCCGGCTGAACCGCTGCTCACTTTCGCGCAAGGCTGCTTCGGCCTGACGCCGTTTGGCCGTTTCTTCCAGACCGTGCAGGGCAAAGGCGATATCCGAACAGATTTCTCTGAAAAGATGTTTTTCCTGCTCTTCGTGGAGTCGTTCCAGGGGAAGGGAAGCCGTGAACACACCGTAGACGGTGTCTCTGTAAGCGATTGAGCAGGTGAAGCAGCCGGCGTCTTCATCCAGATCCGCCTGACTATGGTGGAACGGATAGTGTTCACACGTATGCGCATGTTCGTCCGTGATCATCAGTTCCCTGCTTGCCAGGGCCCGGCGGACACATGGGCATAACGGTTTGTTTTGAAACTGGAGTTTGTTGCGAGGATCATCCTTTGAGAGACATGCCAGACCATGGTCCACGCAGGTTCCCTCGTCATCCAGAAGAAGAATGCAGGCCGAGAGATACGCCTTGGAAAGGACCAGTTGATCGCAGATTGAGCCGATCAGTTCATGGGGGTTTTTGAGTCTGTCGATGCCTCTGTTCGTCCTGTGCATTCCATCCAGGACATGGTTCACATGCATGAGCCGTTTTTGGAGGCGAGCCCGGTTGCGGAGCATGGGCGTCAGAGCGGCAACTCCGCAAAGCGCCAGAAACAGAAAGGCGATGCGCATGAAGAGATGGGGGGAGGGTTTGAACAGGGCCAGCTCCCAGAAGGTGGCTCCCTGATCATTGTCGAGACAGTAGTGCAGGAGGCTGTCCACGCCCCAGACCATCAGTCCCACGAGGATAAAGGCGATGTAGAGGATGGAAACTTCGGATTGAGCAAATTTTTTGTTCAATCCGAAGATGTTGCGTACAGGACCGAAGCTGAGCACGACATAGGCGGTCATAAGGAGGATATACCCCGAGATCGTGTGTTTGACAGCCACGGTCATGATCCAGCCAAGGGAAACTTCGTTCCAGGTGATTTCTGGAGCCCACGGAGGAGGATTGCAGGAGACGAGCCAGGCAAAGATAGTCAAAAAGCCCAACTCGCAGACAATACGAAAGGCAATCTCTACGGCGAATGCGGATTGGTACCAGGGGTATTCGTACCTGTTTTTTTGTCGGACATCGGCCCACCATCCGTGCCAGACGATCCAGAGGGTGAAGATGGGCACCGCGTAGAGGATACCCCAGCCATCGCCATGCCAGAGCCACCACATGGACTGACTCCCCCCGGCCAGCCCGCTGAGCAGACCGTAGCGCCATCCCCAGGCCAGGGAGATGATCAGGGGGAAAAACAGGCCGATGAGGATGCTGATCTTGAATTCGGCGGTATCCAGGATCTGGATGTCCAGAAAATTGAGCGAAAATCCGATCAATCCAAAGACCAAGGCAAGCGTCATGCGAAAGGGGGTCGATCGGGAGAATTTCTGGTAGGCGGAAAGGGGAGGCATGGCGTACTCCAAAGATCAGAACTATAATTTTTTACAGGGCATTACAGCTTCTCTTGTCTTTTGTCATGTTTTTTTTGCAATCACGCGATGTGTCTAGTGAAAAATGTATGACATTTTGGAATTACTCAAATGCTTTTTCTTTACATTCAAAATGATACATGGAAGGAAATTTTACAATTTAAGAGAGTTAAGAGAGTTTAGAAATTTGGAAGAGTTTAGGAACTTATTCTCGAGAGTCTGCCATTTTCGTTGTTCCAACCGCCAACTACCCAAGGAAATATTTCATGGAACATGCACCTTCCCGTCTGGAAGTGTTTTCCGATTTTACCTGACCCTGGTGCTATTTCAGTACCGGGCGTATTGAACGGCTTGAGCGTGAATATGGCGTAGAGATCGTCTGGCGCGCACTTCCCCTGCATGAGGAAATTCCTGAACAGGGCATGAGCCTGGAGGAGTTTCTGGACGATCCCCATCTGGATATTTCGGCCATGATGGCCCGGTTTACGGAACTGGCCCGGGAGAACGGGGTGGCGTTCGTACCCACGGACATGATTTGTAACACACGATTGGCTCAGGAGGTCAGGGCCTGGGCTCATGAGGTCTATGGGAAGGGACAGCAGTTTGAGAGACGTGCTTTTGCCGCCTATTTTGTGGAAGGCAGGAATCTGGGTCAGATCGAGGTTCTTTTGGATATTGTTCAGGAGTTGGGACTATCCACGGATGATGCCGGCAAGGTGATGCGTGCTCGAACCTTCCGAGAACCCGTTGACCGGGATCTTGCCCTGGCCGAGAACCTGGGAATCATCTGCGCACCCACATTCATTGCTCATGGCAAAAGATTGGTGGGTGCACACCCACTTGGTGTCCTTCTCGATTTTGCCCTTGGAAGAGAAGCCGAACTGGGCACAAGCTGATCATGTAAACGGCGTTATCGCACAACAGGTATATTCGGCACAGAATACAAACAAAAAGGCGGCCTCGTTAAGGCCGCCTTTTTGTTTGTCGGATGATTGCCATCCCCGGGAGGTTAGCTCTTGGCTACCCGTGTCTTGACGTACTTGAGCAACGGGGTGCCGCCCGTGGGTTCGGTGACATTGGGGGGCATGAGCGCTCCGGGCACATTGACCCCGCCGAAATCCGGGAAGCCCGGATCTCCTTCCAGCCCCCGCAGGTGCCCGTAGCCGCCTGCCGCGCCGAGCACGCCCGGTCGGATGTCCGTTGTGGGCTCGGCCGTGATGGTGGTGGATCCCCAGGGGGAGGTCACTGTCACGGTATCCCCTTTTTCAATGCCAAGCCGCACGGCATCGTCCGTGTTCATGATCAACGCATTGGTTTTTCTGAGCTTCATCAACTGGTAGTTGTTGAAGGTAGAGCAGTGTTCATGCTGTAAGAGTCTGAAATTGCCGAAAATAAACGGAAACTCAGAATCTGGAGCATATTCTTTATCCACTTCCTTATAGTCGGGCAGGGGGTCGACGCCCTTTTCAACACTCACGGGATTGAGGAAATTGTACTTGCCGGTCCGGCTTGTGCCGGAGCTACCGTATCCCTTGGGCGGGTTGATCCCTCCCCAGGTCTTGTACTTGTAATAGGCTGCCGGATCAGTGATTAGAAACCCCTTCTCCTTGAGCTCCTCGAGACTCCAGGGGAGGTCGCGCAGCTGATTGGCAAAGGCCTCGTCCATGGTTTTCCAGGGCACGGCGTCCTGGACGCCCATACGTTCGGCCAGTCCCTGGATAATGCGGTACATGGGACGGCTGTCGTACATGGGTTCGACTACCTGGGCAAAGTAGCTCAAAAAGGCCTCGTACAGCCAGTCGGGTTTGATCTGACTCTGTTCCAGCCAGGTGGCATCGGGCAGGACCACATCGCTTAGCAGGGCGGTGTTGCACATGTAGGCGTCGATACTCACACAGAAATCCAGCTTTTCGATCCCGCGGGCCACGGATTCACTGTTGCCCCAGGTCAGCACGGGATCACCCCAATAGGAGACAAGTGCTTGTATCCGACCGTCGGCCACCTGCTCTTCGAATTTGGCAGGCGACCATCCCGACCAGAGCAGGAAATTATCCAGCTTGGGTGCGGGTCGTTTCTCCGGTTTGACCTGTCCGTCCCGCCATGCCGAGCCGAGTTTGCGTTTCCAGATGAGTCCCGGTCCCCCGGGTGCATCGATGGTCCCGCACAATCCGTTCAGGGACTGGATGGCAGCGGTTGCCCAATGGCCGTTAGGGGTCTGGGCCAGCCCGGTCCAGGAGATGACCCCCTTGGCCTTGGCCGCGGCAAACTCGCGGGCAATGGTCCGCAGGGTCTCGGCCGAAACCTCGCAGATGGATTCCGCCCATTCGGGCGTTCGGGCAATCCCGTCTTCCCTGCCCAGCACACGGTCTCTGAAGTCATCAAATCCCGTGGTCCAGTCCCGGACAAATTCCTTGTCATAGAGATCTTCGGTGATGATCACATGGGCCATGGCCATGGCAGCTGCCCCGTCCGTACCCGGTTTGATGGGGATCCAGGTGGTCGCCTTGGCCGCTGTTTCCGACTTGCGGGGATCAAAGACCACCAGCTTGGCCCCGCGCTTGAGGGCGGCCTTGAGCGCCGCAGTCTTGCGCTGCCCGTAGGATGTGGCCAGCTCGTTCATGCCGAACGCTATGATGTAGTCGGACTCCTCGTAATTGATCCAGGGCCGCTTGTCGTTCAGGTTGTGCTCGTTGGCCATGCGGTTGGCATTGTCGCACATGGTCCGGTGGGTTCCCTTGGGACAGCCCAGATGCTCGAAAAAGGCCTCGTGCACAAAGTTGGCAAAATCGTTCCCCCGGAAATAGGCGAGTTTGCCCTGGGGAATGTCCTGCAGTCGCGAGGCGACCAGATCCAGGGCCTCATCCCAGCCCGCCTTGCGAAAGCGGCCGTTTTCCCGGATCAGCGGGGTTTTGAGACGGTAGGCACTGTTCACATGCTTGGGCACGGCCCCTCCCTTGGGACAGAGGCGTCCGTCACCCTTGGGGTCTCCCTTGAGCCCGGCCACCTTGACCAGAACCCCGTCTTCGACCTTGGCGGTCATCCCGCACAGGGCTCCGCAGGTGTAACAATGGGTGGGGATGTCCTGATTCGCTGCGGCGGGCTTGGCCCCGGGCACGAGCAGGGGGGGCAGCGAGGCAAGGCCGGATTGGGAGAGTCCCTGGGCAAAGGCTGCAAGCAGCGGTTCGCAGGAGGAATCATTGTCTGTCATTTGGGCGCATTTCTGGAGAAACCAGCGGCATATCCCGGCCCATTCGCGATAGAACGGGGAGGTGGCATTGAGCTCGAGTTGATCACAAAAGGCAGGGGCCCATTCCATGAGTATGGAGGTGAAAAATTCGTCATAGGCCTCCGGATTTCCCTGTTCAAGCAGGACCGCACACGCCTCGAGTTCCACGCTGATATGTTCGTCCAGGTCCTTGAATCCGGGGGCCACCTGAACATCCATGTCCCGCAGGGCATTGCGCAACCGAAAGAGGGGTTCTTGTTGAACCACCGGTGTTTTGGTCACATGGACGGATGCATAGGGGAAAACCGGTGCTGGTCCGGCATTCAAAAAGAGATCCGCATATTCGAAGCGAAGTTCCATCAGGATGTTCTCCGTCGAGTCCGTGTCGAGAAAGGCGGTCAGTCGCTGCAGGGATTTACCCAGGGAGGAACCCATTGATTCGGCAAATGCGGGTTTGCCCAGAGAGCCGTTGGGAGCGAATGGTTCTATCAAGGAGAGAACCGGTTCGTCACGGAAGATGGCTGCCAGAAATCTGTAGATGGTCGCCCTGTTGGTGGGGGTCGTGGTGCTCATGGAGTATCCTCCTGTGGAATGCAAGGGACATGATGTCCCTGGTTCATCATTTGCCTGAAACGGGGGGTGAGTGAAAGTCTGTCCAGCCGGTCAGGATCCAGGCTCTACTACAAAATATGGGGAAAGGAAAAGACATGCCTTCGAAGAAGCCAAGCCAGGATCTTTGGAAACCGGGGAGCCGCGTCTGGAAACGGATTCCGGTTGCAACCATGATCGGTGTTCACCTGGTACAGACCTCTACATACCACAGAATAATCACTCATCCAAGAGAGTCATCAAACGTGAAAAAACAGGCTATGGGTAACAAGCTGTGCCTAAAGTCAGGACCGCGGTTTCCTCTGAATTGAGAAAAAAATCACATAATCTGGAGATAAAATGATTGATTTATGCATATAATATTTTGAAATTATAAGCTAAATAAAATGAACCAGGTCCATGAGATCGCTCATGACGAGAAAGGCATGGTAGGCATCCAGGATGGAGTTTCCCTCCCAGAGAATGGTTCTCCCGTTGAGGCGGCTGGCTCCGGGCATCCTTGCAATGCGGTCAGCCCCCGAGGTCGTGGTCAATGACACACGCATGGATACGGGGGTGCTGATGGTCAGGGGCGCACAGAAATTTCTGCTCAGGGCCCGGGAGACCCCCGCCTGGATCCGTTGGCGACAGATTGCAGGATGCAGGCACTGGCCGGCATAGGCACCGATACCCTTTTTGACGGCTACGGTTTCCACTTCCGGCATGTGGGCCAAGGCCTCTCTGCATCCTGCCGCGTCACTGGACACAAAAACCACGGGGGTGTTGAAATGGCCAGCCAGGGCCATGTTCATTCCCATCTCTCCCAGAAGTGTCCCGTTTATCTCCACGGAATAAATCCGGCCGTGGTCGATGTGAACAATGGGGCTGTCCGGGGTTCCTGCCATGGCATGATAGCCGATGAATAGGGCCGCGTCGAAGCCCTGATCGATCCCCTCCATCATGCCCAGGGGACGCGGTCCTCCCATGATGAGTTCGGCCCGATCGTCCAGAAGCTCAGGGATCAGATTGACCCCGACATTATGGGAATCCGCAACGACCACTTTTTCGGCCCCCTGATCAAAGGCCCCGGCAATGGCCGCGTTGACTTCGCGGGTCATGAATTCCCGGGCCCGGGCGTACTCTCTGCCCTGGACATTGGAATGTTCGCCGCGGACCACGCAGCCGATGCCTTCGATGTCTGCTGATATGTAGATGTTCATAAGGACTCCTTTGGAGGATAGAAGAATAGAGTGCTCAGTGCGCAGTGCGCAGGTCGGGACAATGCGTTATCCCGTTGCTATTGTTTTGATCCGACACTGTGATGATGTGGCGTCCGTGTGTTCGTCCGTGTATCTTTTGTCCGCGTATGTCCATGCTGCACCACCAGAAACAACAAACCGCGCATCCCCTCAAAAAGACACCATGCCAACCTGCCGCCTGCATCCTGGGCACTTATCGTAAATCGTAATTGGTATACAGATGACAGCTTACCGTGATCCCGTTGTCCATTTTTCGGGGGCCGGGGGGGGTATGCCTGCAAATCTCCATGGCCTGGGCGCATCGCGGATGAAACACGCAGCCCTTCGGCCGATTCCATGGGGAGGGAATGTCTGTTTGCAGCACGTCCAGATTCTGGCGGATTTTGGGATCGGGCCGGGGGATGGAGAGGAACAGGGCCTGGGTGTAGGGATGCAGCGGGTGGGCAAAAAGGATCTCCGTGGGACCTGTTTCCACAATCCGGCCCAGGTACATGACCGCGATGCGGTTGCTGATGAACCGGACCACGGAGAGATCGTGGGAGATGAAGAGATACCCGTATCCATGGCGTGCTTGAAGATCCTGCAGCAGGGTCAGGATCTGGGCCTGTACGGATACATCCAAGGCCGATGTGGGTTCATCCAGGATGACGCATTCGGGTTGGGTGATCAATGCCCGGGCGATCCCGATGCGCTGTCGCTGTCCCCCGCTGAACTCATGGGGCTAGCGTTCCAATGATACCTGGTCCAACCCGACTTCTTCAAGGCTCTTTCTGATCCGTTTTTCCAGCGCCTTGCCGCGTAACCCCCGGTGCAGTTTCAGGGGATAGCCCACGATTTTGCGCAGGGTCATGCGCGGATCCAGGGCGGATTGGGGGTCCTGAAAGACCATCTGCACCCTGGCTCTGACCCGGCGCATCTCCTGACCGTGCAGGTGGGCGATGTCCCTTCCATGAAACAAAATCCTGCCCTGACTCGGTCGAAGCAGCCTGACAAGCAGGTTGGCCAGGGTGGATTTGCCGCTTCCGGATTCTCCGACCAATCCCAGTGTTTCCCCCTGGCCGAGGTTCAGATCGATCCCGTCGACAGCTCGCAGCACCTCCCTGCGGGGGGGAAATCCCGAACGGACGTGGAATTCCATGGTCAGATCCCTGGTTTCCAAAATCCTATCCATGTTCGACTCCGAAAAGATGACAGCTGACCTGATGATGTTCACCCACCAGGGTGGTCATGGGGTATGCTGTCCGACATATGTCCATGGCCCGGGGGCATCTGGGATGAAAGGGACAGCCGGCAACGGTTTCAAGGGGATTGGGCACGGTTCCCGGGATCGGCTCCAAACGGGTTTTTCGTTCGTCGGGGTTGGGTATGGTTCGCATCAATCCCCGCGTGTAGGGGTGGCAGGGATGCTCAAAGAGATCTCCCACAGGTCCCTGTTCCACGATCCTTCCGGCGTACATGACCGCCACCCTGTGGCAGAGCTGGGCGACAATGCCCATGTCGTGGGTGATAAAAAGCACGGATGTCTTCTTACGGGTGACCATGTCCCGCAGTATGGCCAAGACCTGGCCCTGCACGGTCACGTCCAGGGCGGTTGTCGGCTCGTCGGCAATGAGCAGATCGGGATTGCAGCTCATTGCCATGGCGATCATCACCCGCTGGCGCATCCCGCCGGAGAGTTCATGCGGATAGGTGGACAGAATCCGCGCCGGATCGGGAAGATTGACCTGGGCGAGCATCCTGGAACAGACGGCCAGGGCTTCATCATGCCCTGCCTTTTGGTGCAAACGGACTACCTCGGTCATCTGGTTGGCAATGGTAAAGACCGGGTTCAGGCTGGTCATGGGCTCCTGGAAAATCATGGCAAGGTGTTTTCCCCGGACGGCACGCAGGGCCTTTTCCGGAAGTGCGAGCAGATCCCTGCCCCTGAAAAGGATACGTCCGCCGGTAACCCGTGCCGGTGGGGTGGGGAGAATGCCCATGATCGCCCGGGCGAGCACGGATTTGCCGCAGCCCGATTCCCCGACCAGGCCCACGATTGTTTCGTCGGGGATGTCCAGGTCGATATGGCGCAGGATTTTGGCCGGGCCGTCAATGGTCGAGAATTCCAGGTTCAGGCCCTGGATGCGCATAAGGTTCATCGCCTGATCCTCGGATCGAGGATGTCCCGGAGGGCATCTCCCAGAATGTTGAATCCGATGACCGTGACCAGGATGAACAGGCCGGGAAAGGTGGCGTACCACCATTGATCCATGAGGAATTTGTGTCCTGTGCTGACCATGGCCCCCCATTCGGGCAGGGGAGGCTGGGCCCCGAGACCGATAAAGCTCAGGGACGCGGCAATGAGGATGGTTTCCCCCAGGGTCAGGGTGGCCAGGACCATGACCGGATTCATGCAATTGGGGATGATGTGGTTGAAGATGATCCATGTTTTTCTGGCCCCGCAGGCCCGGGCCGCCAGCACGAATTGGCGGTTACGGATGGTCATGGCCTCGGCGCGGACCAGACGGGAGAATTTGGGAATCATAACCACGGCAACGGCAAGGATGGCGTTGTTCAGTCCCGGGCCCAGAGCGGCTGCCAGGGCCATGGCCAGGACCAGGGAGGGAAAGGAGAGCAGGATGTCCATGGTTCGCATGATCAATCCATCCACCATGCCGCCGAGAAAGCCGGCGGTCGCCCCCAGGATCGTGCCCAGGGTTCCGGCCACGGCCACGACCATGATACCGATGCGCAGGGAGATCCGGGCCCCGAACATGATCCGGCTCAGCAGGTCGCGGCCCATTTCGTCCGTCCCCAGAAGATGGTTCCACGAAGGGGATTGAAGCCGATCACCCAGATTCACGTGGATGGGGTCATACGGAGCGAGCAGACCAGCGCCCAAAGCCATGGCCAGCATGGTCACGAGAATGATCAAACCGGCCAGCCCCGAGGGGTTGCGCAGTACCAGGCGCAGGGAGGTCATGGTTTCCGGGTTCAGGCGGAAGGGGAATCGGTTCATGAGAGCCTAGTATCTGATCTGCGGGTTGAGAAAGGCATAGATCACGTCCACACCGAGATTGATGAGCATGTAGGCCAGAGAAATAACCAGGGTGAAGCCCATGATAGCCGGGAAATCCAGGTAGTTGATGGAATCGACCACATATTTGCCCATACCCGGCCAGGCAAAGATGGTTTCCGTGAGAATGGCCCCTCCCAGGAGTTCCCCAATGGAGAGTCCGGTGATGGTCACTGTCGGCAGCATGCCGTTTTTAAAGGCATGTTTGAAGACAATTTTCATCGGGGAGATGCCGTTGGCCCGGGCCGTGGTGATATAGTCCTGGCCAAGGACCTCGATCATGGAGGAGCGCACGATCCGGGTGATCACCGCGAGATAGACATAGGAGAGACAAAAGGCCGGCATGAGAATGTGGGCCAGACTGTCCTTGAAGACCACCCAGTCACCCTGGAGGAGACTGTCGATCAGATACAGGCCGGTGATATGGGCTGGAGGGGTGTTGAAGATATCCAGCCGTCCCGATCCGGGCAGCCAGCCGAGGTTGCGGTAGAACACGAGCAGGAGCATCAACCCGAGCCAGAAGACCGGGGTGGATACCCCGATGACCGAGAAGACCCGGGTGAGGTGGTCCGCGATCCGGTCCCGGAAGACTGCCGCCAGAATACCCAGGGGAATGCCCAGACAGAGACAGATGACCATGCTGGCCAGGGTCAGTTCCAGCGTGGCCGGAAAAAAATCGGCCAGATCCTCGCGCACGGGCCGCTGGTTGCGGATGGATGTTCCCAGGTCGCCATGCACAAGACCCGACATGTAGTGGAGGTATTGGGTGGGCAGGGGCTGATCCAGTCCGAGTTCCTTGCGGATCGTGTCCACGATTTCCTTGGACGCCTTCTGCCCGGCCATCATCCGCGCCGGGTCCCCCGGTATGGCGTGGGAGATGATGAACACCAGCACCGTCACCCCCACAAGAACCGGGATGAGGGAGAGGATGCGGCGCAGGATGAAGAGGGCGAGGTTCATGGCGGGGTGGAGTTACCGGTTCATTTGTTTCTCGCGCAGAGGCGCGGAGACGCGGAGAAAGGCATTTTTTGGTTTTTGTGGGTGTCGGGAGAAAACAATCATTGCGGCCAGGATCGAAATCCTTTGGCTTAAATGCTTTTTATTTTTTCTCTGCGCCCCTGCGCCTCTGCGCGATAATGCTTTTGTTTCTCGCGCAGAGACGCGGAGAAAGGCAGGTGTCTTCATGCCTGAAGGGCTTTTATTGATCCCCCCGCGCGAGATCGTCTCGTGTCACTCCTTGGAGATATCTTCGAAATTGTACATGGATTCGAGCATGGGATTGTATACATATCCTTTGACCCGGGCGCGCATGGGTACAATGGTCTGTCGCTGATAAAGGAAGATGTACGGGGCTTCCTGCATGATGATCTCCTGGGCCTGGTGATAGAGATCCGTACGTTCGTCCTGGTCGCTGAGCATGGCTGCCTTGCGGATGAGTCTGTCCACCCGATCGTTTGCATAGAAGCTTCGGTTGCCGGGCAGCCCCCAGAGTTCGGAGTCGAACCAGAAGTTCATGAACATATATGGATCAGCGAAATCCGGGCTCCATGCCCCCAGGCAGAGCTGAAAATCTCCCCGGTCCACCTTGTCGCGCAGGGTCGGGTTGGACATCATTTCCAGTTTGAGTTCAATGCCGATGTCCGCGAAATTGCTTTGCAGGATCGTGGCGATCTGGGACCAGGAGGCTTTGCGTTCGGAATAGATCAGGGTCAGGGTCAATCCATTGGAGAATCCGGCCTGTTTGAGGAGTTCCCGGGCCCTGGCCGGATCGCGGTGATACTGGAAACAATCGGGATCATGCCCCCACATTCCGGCCGGAATGGGGCCGCGCATCTGCATGCCATAGCCCTGCAGAATATGGTCGATGATCCCCTGATAATCCACTGCGTAATTCAGGGCCTGGCGGATAACGGTGTTGTCCAGTGGGGGCTTTTGGTTGTTCAGGTAAACATATTCCACATACTGGGCCGGATACACGTTGACCCTGATGTCTGGATTCTTTTCCAGGGCCGGAAGCTGGTCGATGAGGATGTTTTCAGCGATGTCGATGTCGCCACGTTCCAGGGCCATTCTCCGGTCAGCGGATTCGCGCATGAAACGGATGATCACTTTTTGGATCTGCGGACCGCCAGCCTGGAGATCTTTTTTTGCCTCGAGCACGCAATGCTGACCACGACTCCAGGCCGTCAGCCGGTAGGGACCACTGCCGTCGGTGTGTTCGGCCAGCCAGCCCTGGGCCCGGTCCTTTCCCCGGGCATGGGCCATGATACCCGGATTGATGATACAGGCCCCGTTCGTGGCCAGGGTCTGCAGAAAGGGACCATAGGGATTTTTCAGGGTGATCTTCACGGTCAGGGGGTCGATCACCTCGATGCGGTCGATGGCGTTGATGTTTCCGGCCGGCCCCTTGCCAATGGCCAGGGTCCGTTCCAGGGAGAATTTGACCGCCCGGGCATCAACAGGGGTGCCGTCATCAAAGGTTTTGTCGGATTTGAGGTGGAAAACCCAGGTGGTGCCGTCTTGGCTCACGGTCCAGGAGGTGGCGAGCATGGGTTCGACCTCGGTCAGCCCCTTGCCGTCTTCGGTCTTGTACTGGACCAGCCGTTCGTAGCAGGGATAGATTTCCCGCCAGTCGAAATTGTCACTGGATACCGCCGGGTCCAGGGTGTGGATGTCCGAGGATACCCCGACCACAAGCACGTCCTTGGGGATGGACCATGCGTGAAAAGGGAAACTCAAACACGCGATGACCACTGCCATGAGCAAAAAGCGTTTATTCACGGGATCCTCCCGGGTTGCTGGTGGATAGCGATGATCAGTCGAGATAGCTGATTTGTAGGGTTGTGGTCAAATGGATGGTGCGCTCAACTCATACATCGGCCGATACTCCATGAGTCTGATCCACCCTTTGACCAATCGGTAGACATACCAGACGGTCACCACGAACCCCAGGGCCACGCCGAGTCCAAAGAGAACAACCAGCGGGGCGGCCACGCATGACCACAACAGGCCGAACCAGAATGTCCGGATCTGCCAGCGGTAATGGCTGAACAACACCGGATCCTGCCGGGCGTCGTCACGTTTGATGTAATCCACCACAATGGCCACGATGGCGGTGATCCCGGTAAGAAATACCAGACCATACATGATGTAGCAGAATTGGAGGATTTTTTTCTGGGCCGAGGGGTCGAATTCGGGAGTGACCGGAAAGGGACGTCTGGGCATGATTTACTCCTTACAGGGGTGAAAAATACAATGAGCAGGTTACTACAATGTCCGCGGCCCGGGGTAAAGCGGGAGATCCGGGTCGTGAATGAGAACTGCAGAAAAAGTGGGCCTCCCTGTTGACCATGTGTTTCGTTTATGGGAATGAAGGCATAATTATTGGCTGGGACGATGATGCAAAAGAATGGGGTTCTGTCCGGCCAAAGGGCAGTTGTGTGCATCCCGGTTCTGATGTTCAAACCGGGGACACCTGGTCACAAATCGTGAACATACTTTACTCGCGCGACCTGATATTTCTCTCGGCACGCACAAGGAGGTCCTCGTATGATCAAAAAAGAATGTGTAGTGAATGGGATTCCCCGCAAACTCTATGTCAATGCCAAAGATTCCCTGGCCAGGGTTCTCAGGAATCAGTTGTGTCTTTTAGGACTCAAGCTTGGCTGTGAGAGCGGGCAGTGCGGCGCATGCAGTGTGATCATGGACGGCAAGGTGATCCGTTCGTGCATCACCAAGATGAGCCGGGTTCCGGACGGGGCGAACATCGTCACGGTCGAAGGGATCGGCAGTGCCGAACATCTCCATCCCGTCCAGCTCGCCTGGATGGTCCACGGCGGGGCACAGTGCGGATTCTGCACCTCCGGATTCATCGTCTCGGCCAAGGCCCTGCTCGACGAGAACGACAACCCCTCACGTCAGGACGTGCGCGACTGGTTCCAGAAGCACCACAACGTCTGCCGGTGCACCGGGTACAAACCTCTGGTCGATGCGGTCATGGACGCGGCCAGGGTCCTCCGCGGTGAGATGACCAGGGAGGAACTGACCTACAAGATTCCTGAAGACGGTACGGTCTGGGGTACCTCTATCCCCCGTCCCAGCGCCCTGCCCAAGGTCACGGGCACCTGGAATTTCGGCGCGGATATCGGTCTCTCCCTGCCCGATGGAACCCTGCAGCTTGCCCTGGTACAGGCCAAGGTCTCCCATGCGGAAATTCTGTCCATCGACACGAGTGCGGCCGAGGCCATGGAAGGCGTGTTCAAGGTCGTCACCCACAAGGACATCAAGGGCAAGAACCGCATCAACGGCCTGGCGTTCCCCGACAATAAAGGGGATGGATTCGATCGGCCCATTCTGTGTGATGAAAAAGTTTTTCAGTTCGGCGACGCCATCGCCATTGTCTGCGCCGACACCGAAGAACAGGCAAAGGCCGCAGCCGGGGCTGTGAAGGTGGAACTCAAACCGCTGCCCGAGTACATGAGTGCCCCCGAGGCCATGGCGGATGATGCTATGGAGATCCATCCGGGTACACCCAATGTCTATTATGTCACCAAGGTGGTGAAGGGTGGAGAGACCGCTCCCATCTTTGAAAAGGCCGGCATGATCGCCGAAGATGATTTTTATGTCGGCCGTCAGCCCCATATGCCCATCGAGCCGGATGTCGGGTTCGCCTACACCAATGACGAGGGCAAGGTCGTGGTTCATTCCAAATCCATCGCCATCCATGCCCACCATTTCATGATTGCCGAGGGGCTGGGCATCGACGCGAACGATCTCATTCTGGTCCAGAACAACACGGGCGGGACCTTCGGCTACAAATTCAGCCCGACCAACGAAGGGCTTCTGGGCGTTGCGGCCATGGCCACGGGGCGTCCGGTTTTCCTCAAGTATTCCTACTACCAGCAGATGACCTATACCGGGAAACGCTCTCCCTTTTTCACCAAACTGCGCATGGCCGCCGACAAGGAAGGCAAGATCCTTGCGCTTGAAAGCGACTGGACAGTGGATCATGGTCCCTATTCCGAATTCGGTGATCTGCTGACCCTGCGCGGTTCCCAGTTCATCGGCGCCGGCTACGGGATCCCCAGCATCCGTGGTGAAGGTCGTACCGTATGCACCAACCACGCCTGGGGCTCGGCCTTTCGCGGATACGGGGCTCCAGAGGTCGAATTCCCCTGGGAGGTCCTGATGGACGAAATGGCTGAAAAGCTGGGCATGGATCCCCTGGAATTCCGGTTCAAAAATGTCTACAGAAAGGGGGACACAACGCCGACGGGCCAGGATCCCGAGGTATACAGTCTGCCGGAGATGATCGACATTCTGCGTCCCAAGTATCAGGAGGCCCTCAAGGCGGCCAAGGCTGCTTCCACGGATGCAATCAAACGAGGGGTTGGTGTTTCAATCGGTGTGTATGGGTGTGGTCTTGATGGACCCGATTCCTCAGAAGTCTGGATCGAACTCACCGGGGAGAAGAAGGTGCTGCTCGGTGATTCCTGGGAAGACCACGGCCAGGGTGCTGATATCGGTGCCTTGGGTACGGCGCACGAAGCCCTGCGTCCTTTGGGGATCGCTTTTGATGACATCGCCCGGGTCTCCTGTGACACGAGCGTTACCCCCAACAGCGGGCCGGCAGGGGGATCGCGTTCCCAGGTACTCACGGGGAACGCGATTCGCGTGGCCTGTGAAAACCTGATCAAGGGGATGACCAGGGAAGACGGTTCCCTTCGGACCTTCGAAGAGATGAAAGCCGAGGGACTGCCGCTGCGCTACGAAGGCAAGTGGGTCGCTCCTTGCAAAGCCTGTGACGAGTTCGGCCAGGGCAGTCCCTTCTGCTGCTACATGTACGGTTTGTTCATGTCCCAGGTTGCCGTGGATACGGCAACGGGAAAGACCACCGTTGAGAAGATGGTCATGGTGGCCGACATCGGCAAGATCAACAACAAACTCGTTGTGGATGGTCAGCTTTACGGCGGAATGGCCCAGGGTGTCGGCCTGGCATTGAGCGAGGATTACGAGGACATCTCGAAGCATTCGACCATGAAGGGCGGCGGGATTCCCGAAATCAAGGATATCCCCGACGACATCGAACTCATCTATGTGGAAACTCCCAGGCCTGATGGCCCGTTCGGCGCATCAGGGACCGGTGAGTTGCCTCTGACATCACCCCATGCCTCGATCATCAACGCCATATACAACGCCTGCGGCGTACGCATCACCCAGCTGCCCGCCCGACCCGAAAAGGTGCTCGAGGGGCTGCGGGCCAAATAGACGATCCAATCGATATCGGATCCAAGCGCAGTACAAACGAAAAACCGGTCACCCGCAAGGGTGGCCGGTTTTTCGTGCTGTGCTGTCAGGCAGATCGTTTTTGAGGCTGGGCACGAATTTGTTGTTTTGATCGTCACCTTCATCCATACATCATCTTCACCTCATACGTCATCTTTACCACCATAGGTCATCCCGGACTTGATCCGGGATCTTGTACGCATTGGGCTGTAGTAAGCGTCCAAAGATAGGCCCCCCATATCCTTCAAGATCCCGGCCTTCGCCGGGATGACGCGTAGAGGCGGGATGACGTCTGGAGCGAGGAGCTATCTTGATGTGACATCAAGCCCCGGCCTTTGAGTGTTCTGCTCTATTTCCCCAACCTGCAATTCACCTTGTCGATGTTCTTTTTGAACAGCTGCATGCCCCCGCCTTCGCTGACGATCTGCAGGATATTCTCGGGATGGGTGACGATGATCCCCGAGAGCACGGTCACCGGGGTATGGGCGAACACCTCGGGCAGAAGCGGGGTGGAGGCTCCGAGCATGATCACGTCCCGGCAGTTGGAACAGGCCTCGAGGATGCCGTCCACCGTGTGATTGATGATGGAGGTGGAGGTGATGACGGCTATCTGGCACTTGGGCAGGATCTCCATGGCCGAATCTGCAGGCAGGGTACCCGGGCCCCGATCCTGTTTCTCGAAGATGTCCAGTCGGCCGGTACGTTCGCGCAATTCCGGAATGACCGGGGCGAAGAAACCCACCATGCCCACGTGGTCGTCGGGATACAGGTCCACGTTTTCCAGGATGTCTCCGTGAGCCATGTCCGGAGACAGGGTATTGGAGAGTGCGTTGCTGGTGGCGATGGCCACGGCCGATTCAATGGGATCGGCCGCATCGAGCATGTCCAGGACCCGTGCCGCGGGTTTGCCCTGCAGGGGACGAAGCCCCTTGAACACGGTGCAGCCACCTTCGGCATCTTTGTGAAAGGTGCAGGCCACGCCGGTCTGGCCGTTGTCCAGCTGGACGGCCGTGTAGCCCAGTCCGATGCGCACGTCGGCCACGGTCCGGTCCGTGGCCAGGTTGAGCGCGTGTTGTTTGAGCCGTTCTCTGATGGTTTGTGGCATGGTCTTTTTCCTTGTTCTGGTCGTGGCGCGGACAATCCCGGTTGCAGGGAGCACCTGTTGAAGTTTATACCGATCAAGTCAGCTGGGGAGCGGGTTTTCCCGAGATCCACCATGGTGTATTTCAGATATTTTCCTTTGTTCCTCTGTATACAAAGGCATTTTTGATCATCTTGTAGAAGCTGCCCTTGTCGATAGCGATTTCCCTCCCACAGGGACAGCATAGCTTGTCGCCCTTGATGTGCGGTGTGCAGAGCATTGTCTCGATCCGGTCCTTGTGGCATCTGAGGACTTCGCCCTGGCCGAGTTTTCTGTATTTCCAGAGTTTCTGTCTGCAGGTGGCGCAGCGGATGGTCAGCATGGAACTCAGGGCTCCTCGGTATGGAGGTTGTTTGGGGGATATTGATTGCCAAGTATGCCTGTTGTGACAGGCTTTTTCAAGTCATGAGGCGGTCGGCAGCATGGCTGATATCCCAGTCGTCCCGACATCTGCCTTGCGGTCGGCAGCTGTCGGGGCCAAAGACCTCGAACATGGCTGCCGGGAGATTGCAAATTCGGGGCAAATAAGGGTATCAAGGACAGAATAATGTTGAACGACAACCTATAATCGGGAGCAGATCATGGATCTACAGGACGTGCGGAAAACCGCCAGAGAGAGGATGAAAGGCTATTGCAGGGTCTGTCCCATATGCGACGGCCGCGCCTGCGCGGGTGAGGTGCCGGGTATGGGCGGGCTGGGAACGGCCGCTTCTTTCAAGGACAATGTCATCGCCCTTGCAGAGCGCACTCTGAACATGCGTCTGGTGCACGATGTGGTCGAACCGGACACCTCTGTTAAGATTCTGGGCAAGACCCTGAAGCTTCCCGTGCTGGCGGCACCCATCGGCGGGGTCTCCTTCAACATGGGCGGCCAGGTCTCTGAAGAGGAGTATGTTGGCGGTGTGCTGGAAGGATGTCTGGAGCACGGGACTCTGGGATGTACTGGAGACGGGGTACCGCCGTTTATCTCCGAGGCCGGATTTTCGACCATCACCCGGCTGAAGGGTGAGGGCATTCCCTTTATCAAACCGTGGGAAGATGCCGAGCTTTTCGAAAAACTGGGCAAGGCCGTGGCCAGCGGGGCGCAGATCATCGGCATGGATATCGATGCGGCCGGACTGATCACCCTGAAGAAGATGGGCCGTCCGGTCAGTCCCAAACCGGCGGCCAAACTGACCGAGATTGTCAAGCGATGTCCGGCTAAATTCATCGTCAAGGGGATCATGACCCCGGATGATGCCAAACGCGCCCGGGATGCCGGAGCTGCGGGCATTGTGGTCTCCAATCACGGCGGGCGGGTCCTGGATCACACTCCGGGAACGGCCCGGGTGCTTCCGGCCATTGCCGAGGCCGTCAAGGGAGATCTCGCGATTCTGGCCGATGGCGGGGTACGTACCGGCACGGATGTCCTCAAGATGCTCGCCCTGGGCGCGGATGCGGTCATGATCGGACGACCGTTCTCTATTGCTGCTGTGGGCGGGCTCAAGGAAGGGGTCATCGCCTATCTGGATCAGGTCCGGGCAGAATTGACCCAGGCCATGGTTTTGACCGGCACAGCCAGGGCCAGCTCCGTGGACAAGGGAATCCTGTTTGGCGGATAACCTTACGCCTGGAGAAGGATTGACCACAAGAAAGCCCCCGAAACCTGTCTGGTTCGGGGGCTTTTTTATGGTGTGCTTCTGCCCTGGGAGTCGTCTGCCTTTTAGGGAGTCATCTGATCATGCCCTCAGGGCCTTGACGCAATTTTTCGTCCCGGCTTTTGCCCAGTAGAGTGCGTCGTCCACACGTTTTACCAGCGAGTACAGATCGTCCCGGGAGTGAAATGTCGTGACCCCGAAGCTGGACGTGACAGAGAACAGATCGTGAAAAGGGAATGTCTCGATGGACTGGCGAAGTTTTTCCGCCACGGTCCGCGCAACGGACAGGGTTGACTGGGGCAGCAGGACAATGAACTCTTCGTCGCTCCAGCGAGCTGCAATATCTGTCATGCGGATGTTTTTTTTGACCAATTCGGCCGCCAGCCGCAGCACCCTGTCCCCTTCGGTGTGGCCGAACGTATCGTTAATGAACTTAAAGTTATCGAAATCATAGATGATCAGGGAAAAGAAAGTTTCATAGCGTCTTGCCCGCTCCATTTCCTGCTGCAGACGATGGACGAACTCTCTCCGATTGAGCATGGTTGTGAGATGATCAGTGGTGGCAAGGAGGTACACCTTTTTTTCTGTCAGTTTGCGTTGCGTAATGTCTCTGCATATGCAGAATATGAGTTTTTGATCGTTGAACCATGTGACGCTGTTGCTGAGTTCAACATGAATCTCCGAGCCGTGTTTCTTTTTCTGCCGCGTTTCGAGATGACGACCGTTATGGTCTATCTGATGAAGTTTTTCCCGCAGTTCTTTCTCGCTGAACTGGATATCCCAGTCCCATACATGCAGCTGGGTGATTTCTTCTTTGGTATAGTCGAGCATCTCGGCAAATCGCTTGTTTGCCACAAGAGCCTTTCCCTGCGTATCAAGGATGACCATTCCGTCTTTCGCCTGCTCAAATAGAACAGGGCATAATGCGTTTTGCCCGAGGAACCATTGTTCAATCGGTTGGCCGTGTGGAATGCGGTTTTCTGATTTCATTTCAGACCTGCCTCGGCGTATGTGGTAAGAACAGCCTGGAAGTTACATGAATACGACGCGTTCTTTGACAGACCATCCCGGGTTTGGGAAACGGATGTCCCTCGGCAGCCTGCTGGAGACTGACCGGTAAGTATGGCTCTTCCCACGTTCCGTTCGGGACTCGGTGGCGTTTTGCCTACCGGGGATACCAACGAACTGGAGCACTACTTACCGCTGCAAGGACACCTTTGTTTGGGAGAACCCTAGTTGCGAAGACAGAAATTGTGAAGAAAAAAATGCTTTGTCTGACAACTAAGAAATTTCGGACAGGCAGACTATGCAATCCGATCCTGCTTTCTATTATTCGCCTGTCCTTCCTTCATTTTTTACCCGTCACGAAGAGAGGCCGGCCATGCCGTACCATCAGTCTTTAAATATCCTCAGCAGAAAAAATCCGGAGAGCAGGCAGACCATTACGCAGTTCGCCGCCAGGACCAGACGTACGGAATAATATTGGGACACCAGACCATTGACGGCCAGGGCCAGGGGCATGACCGAGTAGGCCACGGCCGTAAGAATGGAGAAAAAACGGCCTTTGAGGATATCGGGCACCGTGCGTTGAAAAAATCCCAGGGCCGTGGCGCTGGCCAGGGCGAGTCCTGCTCCTGCGCAGAATACCAGAGGCAGGCCTAGCCAGGGCGTGGGTGAAAGGGCAAAAAGACATACGGACACCCCCAGCCCCAGGACGCCGGTTATGATCCGAGGCAGCATGTTGCCTTGGGATGTAAAGCTCAAGAAAGCAGCCATGGTCAGGGTTCCCAGAGCGAGGGCAGCTTCCAGAAAGGCCACCCAGACGACATCCCCGCCAAAGGCGTAGCGGACCATCATGGGGATGGAGATCATCAGCGGTGCGGCAAAAAAATTCAGAATGCCGAACATGATCAGAATGCCCAGGACCTTCCGGTTGTTTTTCAACCAGGAACAGATTTCATGAAGGCTTTGCCGGGTGCTTTCCTTTGGACGTTCGCGATCATCACCTGTCCCGGGCACCAGGGATGTTTTGACACAGGCAATAAGCAGCAGCGACAAGGCAAAGGTTGCCCCGTTAAACCCAAAGGCCCCCGCCGTACCCATTGCGGCCAGGGCCATGCCTCCAAGCGCGGCACCCAGGACGCTGGAAAGGGCGACGACGGAAGAATCCAGGGCCACGGCGGCAAAAAGTCCTTTTTCGTCGGTCAATGAGGCCAGAGATCCCTCGGCCGAGGATTCAAACAGGGGCATGAAGCAGGCCAGGAGGAAGACCAGCACTGCCATGCGCTCAAGGGTCATATTTCCGTGCATCAGGAGAACGGCCATTGCAAAGGCCAGGAGCAGCCGGCATGCGTCTGCGATGATCATGCATTTTTTTCGGTCAAACCGGTCTGCCAGGGTTCCGGCCAAAGGCCCGAAGAGGACCGAAGGCAGCAGGGTCAGGGCCATGAGCAGCCCAAGGTTCAGAGCCCCCTTGGCTCCTGTTTCGTTGACCGCCCACCAGGAGAGGGCGATGGTGAAGAATTTATCGCCCATGGCCGATACAAAACGGGCGCCGAAAAAAAGTCTGAAATCGGGAAAACGTACCAGAGGGTGGGAACGGAAGGCAGCTATGCTCATGGGGCAACCCGAAGATCCACGATGCGTCGGATTTTTCCTGTCCGGCCCATGCGTGTAATGCTTCCGGGTGGAAGAATGCTGACCTCAAAAGGGCAGCCGAAATCCGGCAGATTCTTGAATTCTGCCGCTTCTTTTTTGAGAGCGTTCCAGATTGCAGTTTCAAGCCCTTCCTGCGGCTGGCCTTCAATGACCAGGCATGCCTCCACGCCCTGTTTTCCGTTCCTGACAGTGATCTGATAGACGGGAGTCACTGCAGGGAAAGAGGCCAGAGTTCTGTCGATGTCGGTCATGTAGAGGTCGTTGTACAGCAGACGGACATAATAGTCGGACCGTCCCAGCAGCTGGAATTTCGGGGTGGTTCGTCCGCAGGAGCAGGGGGTATCCACCCAGCGGGCCCTGTCGCCGATACGGTAGCGGATGACGGGATGGAGGAGACGGGCCGTTCCCGTTGCAAACACTTCACCGCCTTCATCGAATTCAAGATATGCCCAGTCTTCGGCAAGATGGAATTCGTCGTGTCTGCATTGATCACATTGGTAGCCCAAGGCGCCGATTTCTACGGCTCCGTAAGAAAGAGAGCCCACTCGGGAGGCATGGAAGACCGAAGTGAGAAGGGCTCTCGAAGAATCGGACATGGCTTCCCCTGTGTAGAAAATACGCTCAAATGTGATGGCGCGTTGGTCCTTTCGGGTTTTTTCAGCCAATTCAACCAGGGTGCTGGTCATGCCCATGGCAACGTTAGGTTGCAGTTCTTCCAGAAGATTCAGGGTTTCATCGATGCTCTGGTTGGCGGTCAGCGAAAGGATCTGACAGCCTGTTCCCTCCAGCCCGCCGTTCATGGCCAGAAATCCCGTGTACAGGGAACCGGCCCGCATGAGATTGGCCACCCTGTCCTTTTTAGAGATGCCCAGGGCGCGAAGGCCCTGACCCAGCACCTGCTGGGATTGCTTGAACTCTTCCACGGACCAGCACAGATGCCGCGGGGTGCCGGAAGTGCCTCCTGAGCTGAAGATGTAACTTGCCTCGGCAGGAGCAGTGAGCATGGCGGTATCTTTGGGGGGGCAATGATTTTCCAGATGCTGTTTTTCCAGAACCGGAAGCCTGCTGAAGGCTTCCAGGCTGGTCAGGGGAAGGTGCACGTCTGCGTACAGTTTCTGATACAAAGGACTTTTCAGGGCATGACCGACCAGCCGGTTTAATTCGGCCAGAATACGCGTCTCACGCCGTGCGGGTTGATCATAGGCGCGGCCCAGGCGGGTGACAGGGAGATCCTCTTTGTTCAGGACGTGCACCAGACCGAGAATGAGATAGGAGCCGTCATGGGAGGCTCCCGCGTCGACGCCCGTCCCCATGGTTCCGGGACGGCAGAAGCGGGGAATGCCCAGAGGTTCCAGCCCCTGCATGGTCTCTTCAAAAAGGTGTTCGGGTACGGCCAGTCCCACCGTGGACATCTGATCAGATATGCAGCGCAGGTTGCCCCCGAGCACATCCTGCCAGTTTGCAACGGCGTTTACATAAATGGTCCGGTTGAGAGGTGACGGGATGATATCAGCGCCCTCTCCCAGAATAACAGAATGGGTCGGACCTTCCAGAAGGCGCCCCTTTCCCTCGAAAAAATCCCAGAACCTCCGTTCTCTTTCCTTGCGGATGTCCACGCCCTCATCAAGGCTGACCTTACCCTGGGGAAGGATATGCGCCAGTCGCTCCAATTCCAGATGGAGCAGATCCGCCACCTCACGGGCCAGGTCCCTGCCTTCCACAAAAAGGTTCTGGCAGCTGGTGCAGGCCTTCTGTTCCCAGAGGGTGATGTCCAGGGCAAAACCCTGAACGGCATGGAGAAGACTGTTTGTGTCCAACCCCCTGCGCATCAGTCCCCAGCTCAGCTTGGGGCCAAAGGCCAGAAGGCGGGTGGTGGGGGCGGTGATGTTTGCATATCCTTGCACGGCCTCTTCACTCCCGAAGAGCAGGATGCCGTCAAACTCCTGCCCCACCAGATGCATCATGGCCTCGTTGGTATGACTCCAGGAGGTGATGGCCAGGGTGGCGGCAATGTCGCCTGTGGGGTCTTCTTCCAGAAGGGCTTCCAGAAAAATGAAGGGAAAGATGGGGTCGTTTCTGGAAAGTTTCAGGACATTGATGTTTTTGGTGATCATGCCGGTGATCACGGAATCCACCGAGCCCAGAAAAATATTGCCAGGAGCCACATGGCAGATGGCCCCCAGAGGGAGAGCCCGTCCGGGTTTGCCCCTATAGACGGTCCAGCCGTCCAGAACCCTTCGGTCTCCAAGACAGGAGAGGCGTTCCTCCAGAGATTCCCGGGAAAGGATTCCCCGGAGGGCCTCCATGGCCTTCTCCATCATGGGGAAGGAGTATCCCGTTATTTCGGGCATGATTTCAAAAATACGGTCCCGGTAGTTCCCCGGCTTTGTGAGCCTGTGGCCGACCCGGTCCAACAGAGAAATGACATCGTCCACGGGAATGGCTGCAAAGGCCCGGACGCGTTCTTTCATGGCGGACGCGGAAAAAAACTTTTTCCCCTCTTCCACGCTGAGATCCCTTGACCCTTTCTGAACGCTGCCGAATATAAAGTGATTCATGGTTTCCATGGGTTACTTTGCCTCTCTGGCGGAACGGATTCTGTCGAGAATTTCCTGGGCCGACAGGGCACATCCCTTGTGTTTTTTGTTTCCGCCCCGACGGATGGAAGCGATGTATTCTCCGGGAATCCCGCAGGAGCATCCGGTTTCTATCTTCACCAGATCGGTGGAAAGAACGGAACAATTGGGCTGGGCCACGTTCCAGGGAGCAAGAAGGTGGAGCAGCCCTTCGTTGCCGTAGGGTTGTCTTTCAAGGGTTACAGGGTGTCTGACGGCAACCCGGGCAAATGCCGGGACATGATGATGGCCTTCGGGACAGGAGCAATAGGCAATGCCGTGTTCCACCATCCCGTAGAGATCACGGACGTTGGTTCGGGGCAGTCCCAGCCGCTGTTCCAGTTCGGCGGCAAATTCTTTCTGGCTCATGGGGGTGCCCGCATGGTTTTTCCAGCCACCTCCGGCGATGACAAAACTTTGGGGATGCACCCGAACCTGCAGGTGCATGCGTTCCATCTCTTCCAATGTCTGGAACATGAAGGCCGGAAATCCCAGCATGCGGATGGGGCCTTTCTGGGCCATTTCATAAAGGGATCGGGCCGCTTCCCGTGGATCGAAATCAAATTGTCCGTTGGTCTTTTTGCGCAGCAGCCAGCGGGATTCCCGCACGGGAGCACATTGCATTTCCTGCTCATCACTCCAGCTGGTTCCTATTTCCCGGGCATCTTCCCGGGCATAGCTGAACATGAGGTAGCCGGCGGGTTCGTCCGAGCAGAATCCCACATCCTTGAATATCTGTGCGGATATGGTCTGGATGCGCGCAACTCCCTGGGCATCGAAAAAGGCCTGAGTCTTTTGTCCGCCGGTCCCTGAGCTGGTGAGATTCATGGTCACCTGTTCCTTGGGGATGGACAAAAAACAATGGTATTTCATGGTTTCCACAAAGAGGGGAGGAACGCGGTAGACATCTTCGGGGGTTTTGAGATCCTCGGGAGAAAAACCGTATCTCTGGGCCAGGGCACGCACATACGGCTGGCGGGCATACTGGAAAGAATAGTTTTTCTGCATGGCAGCAAGGAAGAGTGCGTCATTTTTTGAAGTACCGGGAAACGCCTGTTTTTGAAGGGCGTAGTTCTGGATGTGGTCAAAGGGCATATTCAACTCTCTTGAGAGGTGGGCATATCGGCGATAATGAATTCCATGATTCGTTTCGCCTGTTCATGGGGAAGATCCATGGCCGTGAAATCAATGGCAAGGGCGTTGGTGCGTTGGAGAATCAGCGCGTCGTGTCCTGCCAGTTCTCCCGGCGCATACCCGCAAAAGAAAAAATCGAGTTCAAAACACCGGGCGGCAAAAGCCGAACACAGGGGATTTTCCATATCCAGATAGAGGTAGATCACATCGGTTTTGTTGGCGATGGAGCTGCGGATCCGGTGACGCAGTTCGTCAAAAACATCCTGGCCAAAGGTTTGAATGCGTATTTCCGTAAAATTGAATTCGTCCACCTGGTAATACCGATTTCCCTTTCCACCGGATATCTCGGGCAGGGGGGTGATTTCTTCGCTCACGGATACCTCTCTGCCAATGGTGGCTGCCAGGTCGCGGAGTATGGGCGCGTATTTATTGGGGGCAAAAAGGGTGAACCGGGGCCGGTTGCGGAGCAGTTTGAACATGAGCAGGGCGCTTTCCTTTTGTACCACCCGGCCGCTCAGGGCCTTGAATTCCAGATCGGGGAAAAGTGCGGCCAGGAGAAGCCCCGTGGGCAGGAAGCCGGATCTGGCTCCTCCCTTTTGGGAGGCAGGATGGCTGGTGACCGCATGGACGAAAAGTTCTCGAAGCCCCTTTTTGTCCGCTTCTTCCAGCAAGGTGTTCGTTAGCCTGCCAAACAGCCGCTGCCCCCGGCATCTCGGGTCCACAAAGGCCGCCGTCAATTCGGCCGAGGTTGCGTCCGGGGTGGAAAGGGAAAGAGCCATATGGCCCAGCAGGGTGTTTTCTTGATCAACGAGGACATAGGACAGCATATGTCCTTCCTGGTTCATTTCCCAGATTTTTTTGGGGTAATAGATAAATTCTCTGTAGGTGTACCCGTAGGCCCGGTAGGCACAGCGGGAGACTTCAAGGGTTTCGTCCCGGGCCAGGGGACGGATGATGAAGGGGGGCGTTACAGCGGGGGTATCGGGTGCGGGCTCGCGTTGCAGTTCGGGGGAAGAACCGTAGGAGTCAACGCGATGCTTCTTGAAAAACTTGGACATTTTTACCAGCTTGCCCTTTTTTCCCAGATTGACAAATTCAACCCGGTCCATGGCACCTTTCATGAGAGTCAGTCCCAGTCCTTTGCCGTCAGCTACAACCTGGCGGGGATTTTTGTGCGTGTAGGCAGCCAGCATTTCCGGATCAAAGGGCAGCCCTTTTTCATGGATGTGGATGCTCAGGTCCGTTGCTCCCATTTCAAAGGATATGGTGAAGGCCCCGCCATCTTCAGCCGCGTATCCATGCTTGATAACGTTGCTGATGGCTTCTTCCACGGCAAGAACCACCATCATGGTGTCCTGCTGGTCACAGTCGTGGGTGTGACATATCCCCTGCACATACTGCTGGATAGGTGCAATGTAATCCATCCTTGCCGGGACAGAGAGGCTCGAATGTGTTTTCGGGTTCGTGAGAGATTTTCGGGATGATTCCAATGGGGGGTCCTCATAGGGAAAAGGAAGGGGAATGCATGGGACAAGATAGGGAATGCTTTAATATATCGCATATTTTATTACTAGAGTTTAGAGTTTGCGCCCCATAAAGGCGAAAAAAAAAATGCAAAAAATATCAAAAAAGTACTTGACATTTCGCGCGATTCGCGCTGCCGCCTTCGGCGGCCCTTTTCTGAAAAAGAAAAACTTTTTCAGGAGGTTAGTCAATGGATCGCCGTCATGTACTTACTGTTTTCGCCAGCTGGGTGACCAGGATTCTTTTGGCCGTTCCGGCCAAATTACGCCCCACCTTTCTCGAACTCATCTTCGGATGCATCATTGCTCGAACGGGGCATATTACAGATGCTTTCCTTTCCATCGTCCCCGAAAAAACTTGGACCACCTACTACAAGGCGATAGAGAAAGGTGTGTTTTCGTGGCTGGCTATTATCAAACAATGGACATTACTTCTTTGCGAGGTACTTACACCCGAAGAAATTACAATCGGTATAGACGATACGTTCTGTTTTCGCAGCTCCAAAAAGGCCCCGTCTGTCGGTTTGCATCACGATCACGCCAAACGTACCAATCGTCCCAAATATGTATGGGCTCAGCTACTTGTCGGCGCTGCCCTGATTTGCACATACAAAGGAAGGAGTGGGGCATTCCCGCTTTTCATGAAGATGAATCGCCTCTGCGGCAATCGTTCCAAAATCAAGGCTGCAATTGTCATCATCCGAATCTT
>NZ_JBSPZA010000034.1:0-31465 GCF_053851535.1 Desulfoplanes sp. PS50
CCCGCCAAAAAATCAGGACGCGACAAGGAGAAGTTTACTAGCCAAACCACCCTCTCCTGTCAATCGATTTTTTATCTTTCTTGCAGATCGGTCTGAGATCAAAATCACCTCACAACCACCCGCATCCGATCGACCCGTCTTCGTTCTCAAAGAACAGATACTTCATATTGTATTCCAACAACTTGAACCGGACCTCTTCGCCTTCACGGCCTGTCCCGCTCAAGAGATGCGGTTTCTATGGATACGCGCTCACTTTGTCAAACACTTTTTCAAAAAAAATCATCAAAACGCCACAACCTCGTGACAATCCCGTTTGAGAATGCCATTTTGCGATGCATCCGGGGGTAATGTGCCCCGAGACAATCGCCCGGAATACCATGGCCGGACCATCCCGTTTGGGGCAGATTGACTGTCTGACCGAACCAGGCATCGTTCATCAAGCCGTTTCCAGGCATAGTCCGGAACTTCCTGCGTATATTGCGCTACGGCTTGATGGTACGAGGACGGCGAGGGAGTTTCAATACGCCCTGAACGGGATGGGCCGGCCATGAAAACGAATCGACCCTGACAGTGCCGCAAACCTGTTTTGACTTTCCCAAAGGCCCATTTTACACGAATGCGGATCGCGTATCAGTACGACCAAAAACCTAAGGAAAACCCATGCAAACAACGCTTGACTGCATACCCTGCTTCATGAACCAGGCCCTCAAGGCCGCCAGGATCATTGCCCCCGATGATACCGACTTGCATCAGAAAGTCCTTCTGAAATGGGCATCCATGCTTCCTTCACTGGATCTGACCGTATCCCCCCCGGCCCTGGCCGGTATCATGTACAAGCAATTGGCCAGCCTCTTTGAAACCGAGGATATTTTTGCCGATATCAAGGACCAGGCCAACAAGGATGTCCAACGTCTGTTGCCCGACTTCCAAAAAGATCTGGCCACAAGCGCGGATCCCCTGTTCGACGCGCTCCGGCTTGCCATCATCGGCAACTACATGGATGCCGGCACCCCCACACAGCATGCCTGGGAACAGGCCATGGAAGAAGAACGCGATGCCTCATGGGCGACCACCCATTATCCGCGATTCAAAAAGGAATTGTCCTCGCCCCGCTCCATTCTCATTCTCGGGGACAATGCCGGAGAGATCGTGCTGGACACGCTGCTCGTGGACGAACTCGTCAGACTCGGCCACCGGGTGACCTATGCTGTCCGCGGAACCCCCATTTTAAACGATGCGACCATGAAGGACGCCAACCAGGTCGGGATGACGAATCGCTGTGAGGTGATCACATCCGGCGTCGATACCCCGGGCACGGTTCTCGAACGGTGTACCCGGGAGTTTCTGGATCGCATGGACACGGCTGAGATCATCATCAGCAAGGGGCAGGGAAATTTCGAGGCCCTCAAGGACGAAAAAACCGGGATCTATTTCGCCTTCAAGGTCAAATGCCCGGTGGTCGCGGCCATGACCGGACGGCCGGAAAAAACATCCATGTTCGAGTTCCTATAAATGATGGAGACTTTTATCATGCAAGCCGACAATATGGCCCTGCTGATCATTGACATGCAAAACGATTTCGTCCTCCCCGGAGCACCGGTCCATGTTGCCGGGGCCGAGGCGAGCATTCCGGCGATACAAAGGATTCTCCAGGCGTTCAGGGCCGGCAACCGCCCTGTTTTCCATATCACCCGCGAATATCGCCCAGACGGGACGGATGTAGAAATAATGCGCCGTAAGGACTTTCTGGAACATCAGCCCTTCGTGGTTCCAGGAACCAAGGGATGGGAAATCGTGGACCAGCTCTCCCCGCTTCAGGGGGAATATCGGGTCATCAAGAACCGGTTCAGCGCATTCATGTTCACGGAGCTCGATCTCATGCTCAGACGGCTTGGTATCTCCCACCTGGTGGTCACCGGCACCCAGCTCCCCAATTGCGTCCGGGCCACCGTGTTCGACGGACTCTGCCTGGACTACGGGGTGACCTTGATCACAGACGGTTGCTCGGCCCAGACACCCGAGATTGCCGCCGCAAATATTACGGACATGGTCAATGTGGGCGTGCAATGCCTGGATTCAAAGGCATTTCTGAACGGTCTCACGTGGTAGCCAAAAAAACCACCCCGCCCTTTCTACTGGTATCGAGTCCTAAAAAATAATCCCCATTTTTTTGCAACTTCCCTGCGCACTGCGCCCTGCGTACTGCGTACTTCATCCCCCCGCTTTCCATCTTCTTATATGGAAGCGGATTGCAACCTAAAACGTACCACCTAGCGCCTAAAACTTTTTTTCATATTGCGCAGGGCAGGCAGGATGGCTCGAACCTCCTGAATCCTCTCCCTGGAAAGCCGGACCCGGACAACCCCCTGTGCATGCGCACCCCCGTCCGCAAGGACTTCGCCCCAGGGATCCACGACCATGGAGTGGCCGAACAGCTCCATACGGGTTTCCTCGTTTTGCCCACACAACGAGGCCGACCCCACATAACATTGATTCTCCACGGCCCGGGCCCGAAGAAGCAGCTCGCCGTGGGCATGGCCCGTCCGGGCGGTAAAGGCCATGGGACAGAGGATGAGATCCACGGGCGCGCAGCTCCTGAACAGCTCGGGAAATCTGATATCGTAGCAGATAGACAGACAGATCCGCCATCCGTGCAGCTCCCAGACAACCGGCTTGGTGCCGTGGGAATACACTCTGGTCTCGTCGACTCCGCCGGGGCGATCCGGATCGAGTTGGAAGAGATGCATCTTGTCGTATTTCGCGACCAAAGCACCTGTCGGATCATAGCAAAGAGCCGCGTTGCGGACACCATCTCCATGGGTCACGGGCACACCGCCGAAAAGCACATACATGCCGTGACGAGCGGCAATCCGGCCGAGTTCCCTGTTCAGCTCATCCAGGGTTCGGGCAGCGTCTCGCACGGTCTCCTCGCGTCCCTGACACAATGCGTTTTCCGGCAAAACAGCCAGATCACATCCTGTGCAATCGTCAAGCAGACGTTCGATGGTCGCGACATTGACGGACCGATCCGCTGCGGATTCCATCTGGATCAGGGCGAGATCAAGTCTCTCTCTCATGGCATTCACCCCTCTGTCTGCAGAAACCGTTGGGCTTCCTCCTCGCCCATGGAAAAGGTGTGTTCGGGTCCGGGAAAGGTCCCGTTTGCGACCTCTTCCCCGTACCGGTGCAAAGCCTCGACGATCTTTTCCCGGATCTGACCGTACTGTTTGACGAATTTCGGGGTGAACCTGTCGAAGAGTCCGATCAGGTCATGAAAGACCAGGACCTGGCCGTCGCACTCCCTGCCCGCGCCGATGCCGATGGTCGGGATGGACAAGCGGGAGGTGATCTCCCGGGCCAGGATATCCGGAACACACTCGAGAACGATCATGAACGCCCCGGCCTCCTGCAGCGCCACGGCGTCCTCCACAAGAGCACGGGCCGAGGCCGCGTCCCTGCCCTGAACCTTGAAACCGCCCAGATTGGTCGCTGTCTGGGGGGTGAGCCCGATATGGGCGCACACGGGAATCCCCGCCCGGCACAACCCTTCCACCTGAGGCACGATTTCGCGCCCCCCTTCCAGTTTGACGCCCTCGCATCCCCCTTCCTTGAGCAGCCGCCCACCGTTTCGGACCGCCTGTTCGACCGAGACCTGATAGGACATGAACGGCATGTCCGTGAGCACAAAGGCCCGCTTTATCCCGCGCATGACCGCCCGGGTATGGTGGATCATATCCTCCATGGTCACGGGTACGGTGGAGTCATAGCCAAGCACGGCCATGCCCAGGGAATCGCCCACCAGAATCATGTCCAATTCGGCCTTGTCGACCATCCTGGCGGTTGGATAATCATAGGCGGTGATCATGGTTATCTTCTCACCCATGGCCTTGCGACCGGCCAGCTCGGTGATTGAAATCTTGGCTGCCATTGCTTGCCTCCTCATGGCTGTAAAATAGAAATGACAGGAATATCAGTCTGCCGATGGATCAACCAAAAGATTGTCGATCAGCCGTGCCTTGCCCAGATGCATGGCCGCGGCAAGAATCACCGGCCTGGTGATCACGGATACCGGCTGCATGGAATCCGGATCCACCACCTCGAAATAATCCAATCGCCCGGCGGGCAGATACTCCCGGTAAAAATCAGTGATCTTTTCCAGCAGGTGCCCTGGCCGGTGTTCTCCCTGCCGGATCCAGGTTTCGGCAGTCTGCAGCCCCTTGTACAGAGACGGGGCCTGTCCACGCTCCTCAGCCGTCAGATAGGCGTTGCGCGAACTCATGGCCAACCCGTCCGGTTCGCGGACAATGGGACGGCCCGCGATCTGTACCGGCATATTCAGATCCCGAACCATCCGTTTGATGATCGCCAGCTGTTGACGGTCCTTTTCCCCGAACGCAGCCACATCGGGCTGGACCAGGTTGAAAAGCTTGGTCACCACGGTGGCCACGCCCCGAAAATGGACCGGCCGGGTCTTCCCGCACAACCCCTTGGCCAGTTCCGGGACCTCGACCCAGGTGGCATGATCTTCCGCGTACATGGCCCCTGCCAGGGGCATGAACAGAATATCCGCGCCATGTTCCTCGGCCAACCGCACATCCCGCTTCTCGTCCCGGGGATAGGCGTCCAGATCCTCGCCCGGTCCGAACTGGGAGGGATTGACGAACAGGGTCACGACCAGAACATCGCACTGCGTGCGGGCCCAATCCATCAGAGAAAGATGGCCCTGATGAAAAAAGCCCATGGTTGGAACCAACCCGATGGTCTTGTTTTTTTTATACGCCAGACAGGCTCGTTGCAGCCCCTCCGGCGAGGTGATGATCTCCATTTCCAGCTCCTTGTTGATGCCACGATGTGCAGACATAGGAAATCAAGAGCAAAGATGCAACGAAAGATGCTCTGACCCCAGGGCTGATTTGTTCTCATGGCCAGCTCACCCCGTTCTGGGCGGTTTGAAACTCCCTCGCCGCCCTCGAACGATGACCACAAAAAAAGCGACTCCAAGGAGTCGCTTTTTTTGTGAATGAACATCGCAGGTATATCCCGGTCAACCGATACCGCCATAGATGATTCCGAGCACCAAAACGAGAATGGCCACCAGCGGAAAGACAAACCGGAGGAAGAACCGCAACCCGGCACCATAGACACGGGAGGCTCCGGTATTGATCTCCGCCAGGGCCTGGTCCGCTCCATACACCCAGAAAAATGCCACCTGGACGACCAGGGCACTGAAAGGGAACAGATAGATAGTGATGAGATCCGCCCACCTGCCGAACAATCCCATGTTCAGATCGAGGGGAAGCCCAACCAGAAAGGCCAGTCCACCGACCAGCATCACGGCCACGGGCCGTTTCAGCCCCAGCCGTTCCATGACCGCCTCGACCGGAACCTCGAGCAGGTTCAGGGCCGAGGAGAGTCCGGCCAGGACTACGCTTAAAAAAAACAGGGCCCCGAACAGATGTCCCTGGGGCATGCTCTCGAAAATCCGGGGCATGGTGACAAAGAGCAACCCCGGCCCGGATTGGAGATCCAGGCCAAAGGCAAAGACCGAGGGGATGATCACGAAGGCGGCCAGCAGGGAGGCACTGGTGTTCATGAGTACCGTTTTGAAGGCCGAGTCAGGAATATCCACATCCCGGTTCAGATAGCTCCCGTAAATGAGCATGCCGCCGAGGCTCACGGTGAAAAAACTCTGCCCCAGGGCCATGACCCATGTGGTCACTTCGCCCAGCTTGGACCAATCGGGCTTGATCAGATATTTTACCCCTTCGAGAGAGCCGGGAAGGGTCAAACTGCGGATGAGCAGGATCACAAGAAGGCCGAAAAAAACGGGCATGGCCACCTTGTTGCATTTTTCCAGTCCCTTTTCGATCCCCGCGGCCACGAAGATCATGGTCAAAAGCATGGCCGCCAGATGCCAGAGGATGGACGAGGAGGATCCGACCAGACCGCCGAACAACCCACCGGAATCAACACCCGCAAACCCCTGGAGCAGGGCAAAGAAAAAATATTTCAGAATCCAGCCCAGAACGATGACGTAGAAAACCAGAATCCCGAAAAGAGCCGCCACCGGGATGGCCCCAAGCATGCCCCCGATCACGGGGTGGGCCGGGGAAAACGTCTTCACAAGTGCCCCCATGGGACCGGCCTTCTGACTCCGCCCAAAGGCCAGTTCGGCAATGAGCCCGAACACGACCATGCCGAAAACGAACAGGAAATAGGGCACCAGAAAGGCGGCCCCGCCATAGGAAGCGAGCCGCCAGGGAAAGAGCCAGATATTCCCCAGCCCAATGGCCGCGCCCATGCACGCCAGGATAAACCCCAGTTTGCCGCTCCAGCTTTCACGTTCCATCAATCGATTCTCCCTGTCCTGGTCATTGAAACGTCCCCTACATATAAAATATCCGGTTCATCTCTCTTTCTCATCCCGCAACAACGCAAGCAGCCCATTGCGCTGCGCACTTCACGTCCAATGGCCGCTGTTTGTGAAGAAATATCGGATGGTCACTTCAGATCCCGCAAACGATGCGTCCTATATCTTCAAGCAGTATCTTTTTCAGTTGTATTGGTGTGTGAGCATTTCGGCCACGGTCTCGTCGAAGAGTTCTCGTTTACCCACCCGGTCAAAAGTTTCCATCAGATCCAAGGTACGCACCCGTTTTCTTTCAGCACCGGCATAGTCTTCCACAATCAGGCCTTTGTGCATCATGACAATCCTGTCCGGCATGTCCACGGCCTGCTGCATGGAGTGGGTGACCATAAGGGCGGTCAGATTGTCGCGCTCTATGATCTCCCGGGTGAGTTCGGCCACCTTGGCCGCGCTTTTGGGGTCAAGGGCCGCGGTGTGCTCGTCCAAAAGAAGAAGATCGGGCTTCCTCCAGGTGGCCATGAGCAGGGTCAGGGCCTGACGCTGCCCGCCTGAAAGGGTGCCTATGGGATTTTCCAGCCGATCCTCCAGCCCCATCTTCAGGGTCCGGATCCTGTCGCCGATCTCGGCGCGTATCGTGCGGCCAAGGGCGATGGCAAGTCCGCGCCTGCTGCCCCTTTGCATGGCCATGACGATATTCTCGGCAACACTCATCCCGGCCACGGTTCCGGCAAAGGGGTCCTGGAAGACCCGGCCGACAAGGGCGGCCCGTTTGTACTCGGGCCAGCGGGTGATGTCCCTGCCGCCGAGTTCGATGGTTCCGCGATCGGCCGGAAAGGTTCCGGCAACAGCATTGAGCAGGGTGCTCTTGCCCGAGCCGTTGGTCCCGATGATCGCGGTAAAGCAGCCCTTCTCCAGGTGCAGATCCACCCCGCCCAGGGCCCGGACCTCGTTGGCGGTGCCCGGAAAAAATGTCTTGTGGATGTTGGCGACCCTAAGCATGCCCCCTCCGTTGAAAGATACCCTTCCTGAAGGCCGCAAGCGTGCTGGGAGCCACCAAGGCGGCAAACACGAACAGGGCGGTGACCAGCTTGAGATCGTTGGGATCGAGTCCCCAGCGCAGGGCAATGGCGATGAGCAGGCGGAACAGGATGGTCCCCAGGATGGTCCCGACAATGGTCAGACCGATACTCGCCCTGCCCACCAGGGCCTCGCCGATGATGATGCTCGCCAGTCCCCAGACCATCATGCCGATGCCCATCTGGACGTCGGCAAATCCCTGGTACTGGGCGAGCAAGGCCCCGGAAAGAGCGACCAGTCCATTGGCAAGGGCCAGACTGAAGACGACCATGGTCGTGTCGTTCACTCCCTGGGCCCGGGCCATCCGGGCGTTGCCCCCTGCAGCCCGAAGTGCTGTACCGAAATGGGTGTGCAGAAAATGATGGAGCAGAAAACCGGTCAGCATGCAGATCAGGCCGCTGCAGATGAATGTGGCCAGGTCGGAAACAGGCACCTGCCAGCCAAAGCAATCCATCTTGTCCCCCTGGCCGGCCATGCGCGAGAGCACCCCTTCCAGGGACGAGGACAGTGTGGACACGTTGAGCAGAGGAATGTTGCTCCTCCCCATGACCCGCAGATTGATGGAATAGAGCGCAGTCATGACCAGAATGCCTGCAAGCAGCTCCTGGATTCTGAACCGGGCGTGCAGAATGCCGGTGACCATGCCGGCACAGCCTCCGGCGAGAACGGCTGCCAGGGTGGCCAACCAGGGGTTGAAACCCTGAGAAATGAGCACGGCCGTGATGGATGCCCCCAGGGTAATGGACCCGTCCACCGTGATATCCGTGAAACGGATCATCCGGAAACTGATGAGCGTACCCAGGGACAAAAGGGCCAGGATGAGCCCCATGGTCAAGGAACCGATGAGCAGACTCACGAGAGCACCTCCGGGTTGGCAATGGGGGAACACCAGAGCGCCCCCCTGAGGAGCCCGGTTTCACCGAGCCCCATGCCTGGTCGATGGTCGTCCACCAGGTGCATGACCGCGCGGGGAGCAGGCCCGCTGAGCCATTTTTCAACGCTCGCACGCAATTCGATGACCCCGGCCGGCAGGGGCTGGTAGGGAAAGACCGCCCCATGAGCATGGATGGAAAGATCGGGCCGGGACGGCAGCAATGACAAGGAATCGGAGGACGGGACCCGGGAGGACGGGGCAACGACTCCGGTTATCAATGCCTGCTCGTGGGCAAAAGAGCGTTCCCCGCAAAAACTCAACCAGTCGCGGAGCTCGGGAAAGGTGAGATCCCGACCCGGGGTGATCTCTCCGGGAGATCGGATCAGGGATGCCCCGACCATGCCTTCGATCTCACCCATGATCACGAATCCAGCGGGTGCGCCTCGGGTCAGCCCGATAACCTGATCCATGAGCCGGGAGAGTTCCCAGACCGGCTCTTCTTCCCCGGACGTAAAGCGTATGAGATGCGACATGGGACCGCTTGCAAACAGGGCCTGACTACACAGCAGGGTGGGGACGAAATCCTTTTCCGCAAGCAGGTAATCGGGCCGGGCCCGATCGTTCGGGGGCTGATGGACCACATGCCCGGAAACGGCCACGAATTCACCCAGATGCTCCCTGGCAGGATCATACCCCCGCGCCGCACACCCGATACCCAGGCCGAACCCGTCCTGGGTACAGCGCATCAAGCGACACGTATTCCGGTCCACGGGATTCCAGGGTGTCCATGCGGATACCGATGTCAGGCTCACCAAGGCGCGGGTATCGAGAATGTGGATCTCGCATCCGGACCAGGCCTGTTCGCCCTCTCCGGGAAGGGTCTGCCCGGGTGTAAGATCCCTAGGCAGCTCCTCGGCCAGCCACTGGGCAAACCCCGAGCAGGTCAATGTCTCACGAACCATGCCGTAGGCATTGACCAGGGAAAATTCTCCTGCAACGGCACGCAATTCCTTGTGCAGAATCAGCAGAGAGCGGATGCCCGCAGAACTGAGAAAGGCCAGCTCGGCCGCATCGATGACCATGTGATGCTCGCCAAGCCGCACGGACTCGCGCAATTCCGCCAGAAAATAATCGGCCCACGAGGCGTCCAGCCGACCCTTGGCCTTGATAAGCAGGTATTTTCCCGCCTTTTCCCGTGTCAATTGCATACAGAGTTCCTTGTATCGGGCTCCATGCTCGATGCATCATCGTTGGGGATGGATGACCACCTGGTTTCTGGTCCCCTCGATGGGCAGATCCATCGGGTCGCCCCCAAAGAGAATATCGGCGGCCAGATGCCCGGACTGGCGTCCCCAGCTGAAATAATCGTCACCCACGCAGCCCGTGGCCCCCTGGCGAATGAGGGAGCCATTCGTGGTAAAGATGGGGATGTTCGCCTTTGATGTCATTTTATGGATGACCGGAAATCCCGCGCAGGCCACATTGTCCGCGGAAATAATCAATCCCTGCATCCCCCGGTCGATCAGGGACTGAACACCCATGGACAATTCCGAGGTATTGGACGCAGTCGCTTCCAGAATGGTCAGGTTGCGCTCCCTGCCCGCCCTGCGCAAACGCTCCACCGAAATGACCGCATTGCGCTGTGCCGGGCTGTAGATGATGCCCACCCTGTGGATATGAGAATCGTATTCGAGGAGCATGTCCGTCAGCGCCCCCAGCTGGGGATCATCGTGCACCCCGCAGATGTTGCCGGGTCTGCCGTTGGGGAAGATCCCCAATTCCCGGGGATCGCTGGCCACGGTAAAGACCACGGGAAGATCTTCGACCTGTTTGGCCGCAGCCATGAGCACCGGCGTGGTCACGGTCACGAGGAGATCGGCCCCTTTGGTCGTAGCCGTGTCGATCATCTGAGGAACCAGGGCCATGTCTCCCTGGGCATTGTACCGGGTGAGCACATAGTCCTCGCCCGGAACGAGCCCGCGATCCCCCAGCCCCTTTTCCACTCCTTGTTCGGCCTGATCGAGGACCTCGGAGTTGGTCAGATTGATCATAGCCACCCTGGCAGGACCGTTGTAGCGGGCCCGAACGATTCCCTTGTGCCCCTTCCGGACCAGGGCACGGATGGAATCGGTCATGGTCCAGGAGTCGGCGAACCGGGCCAGAACCGTCTCGTTCACCTCGAGCCGCTCGGGGACCACATTGTCGATGGGGAACGAAGAGGGATTTCGCCCCTTGAGAATGGCCACGGCCATGTCTCCGGTGTATCGTCCCACGGTCTTGTAGTCCGCACCCAGCCCCAGAATGGCTCCCTTGTGAACATCTTCGGGATCGTTGGTGAAAACCGGAACCCCGGCCTGAGCGGTCAGCTTGAAGATCATCCCGGCCGCGGCCTGGGCCACGGTGTCTCCCCCGATCCACAGGGCCTGAATGTCCCGGATCAGAAGCGATCTGAGCGAATCGTTGACTTCGGACGTGTTTCCCGCCGTGGCCTCGACCAGGTCCATGCCCAACCGATTGCACACGGCCCGGGCCTCGAGCATACAGGCCTCGGAACATTGTTCGCCCGGATTCCAGACCACACCGACTTGCTCGAGGCCGGGACATAATTCCCGGGCAATCTCAAAGACCCGGGTGACCGGCTGAAAGGTTCCGATTCCGGCCAGATAGGGAGGATGCTCCCCCAGCTTTCTTCCGGTGATCCCCACGCCCGCGCCCAGAGGATCGGTGACCGCCCCGAACACATGGGTCATCCCCACCCCCTTATTGGCATTGGCCACCACCTGCAGGGCAATGGTACTCGAGGTAATGACCATGTCATACCCCCGGCTGACGATTTCCCGCCCGATGGCGTTGGCCGTTGGTATGTCTCCCTGGGGATTGTACAGGTGCAGATTGCCCTGGTCCGACGCCACGAACCCGTTGTCCTCAAGCCGTTCGATGATTCCGGAAACATGCAGGTCGATAAGGGGTGTGGACGTGATCTGCATGATGGCGATTTTTGGCAGAGAGGCTGTTTGAAGACGCGAGGATTGCCTGTGGCCGAGATCCGAAACCAGCAGAACGGCCGAGGCCAAGGCGATGAGGAAGAGGGCGGGCAAAAGGCGTTTCAGAAAGGTAGACATGAAGAGTCCGGGAAAAATCGATGCAACAATAAAGAGCCAAGGAAGCACACCAGATGATCACAATCAACGAACACCGTGTCCGACATAGAAAATCATCGAGATTTCATATGAGTTTTCAACTAGTTTGACCAGTCTTAAAATCAAAATGCGTCCCGCAACCGGTAGACCAGATGGGTAAACCGTTTGGAGCTTTCCTTGTTCTTGAGCCCAATGGACAAGGCTCGGTGGGAGCCGAGCATCACAGCCAGTTTCCTGGCCCGGGTGAGGCCCGTGTAGATGAGGTTTCGCTGCAAAAGCATGAAATGCTGGGTGACAACGGGCATGATCACGGCCGGGTACTCGCTGCCCTGGGACTTGTGCACGCTCACGGCATAGGCCAGGGAGAGCTCGTCCAATTCGTCGAACCCGTATTCCACCTCCCTGCCCTCGAAATCGATCTTCAGGGTTTCTGCCTCGCGGTCCAGGGAAACGATCCAACCAAGATCGCCATTAAACACATCCTTGTCGTAGTTGTTCCGCATCTGCAGGACCCGGTCGCCGACCCGATATCTGCGCTGTCCCTTTTTGATCTCCTGGCCATGGGGATTGAGTCGTTCCTGGAGCAGGGTATTCAAGGCGATCGTCCCCACATCCCCCTTGTGCATGGGGGTGAGCACCTGGACATCGCGCAGGGGATCGAGACCGTAGACCTCGGGAATCCGTTCGCAGGCCGTTTTCAGGATAAGCTGTTGGATACGCAGGGGATCCTCGTTTTCCACCCAGAAAAAATCCGCCTGGGGAACCGGCTTGGTCGCGCCCAGAGGGAACTCGCCCTCGTTGATCCGGTGGGCATTGACCACGATCATGCTCTCCTGGGCCTGGCGAAAAATCCTGGTCAACCGTTTGTGGGACAGAACCCCGCTTTCCAGACAATCACGCAGCAGATTTCCCGGGCCGACCGAGGGAAGCTGATTCACATCTCCCACAAAGATGATCCTGCAGGTCAAAGGCAGAGCACGAAGCAGGTGCAGACAGAGAACGCAGTCGAGCATGGACACCTCGTCCACGATGAGTGCGTCCACCTTGAGCTTTTTGTCCTCGTTGAACACAAACCCGCCATCACTTGCCGGATCATATCTGAGAAGACGATGGATGGTCGAAGCGGATCTGCCGGTAGCCTCGGAGAGTCGCTTGGCTGCCCGCCCCGTAGGGGCTGCGAGCTTGACCTCCAGGCCAAGAGAAGCAAGGGACCAGGCCACCATTCGGGTGATGGTCGTCTTACCCGTTCCCGGTCCGCCGGTGATGATGTAGATTTTGTTGCCGCAGGCCCCGATCACGGCTTCGCGCTGCTCATCGGACAGGGTCACCCGGGAGCGGCGTTCCTGTTCCTCGATGGTTCCAAGGAGTTTTGCTTCGTCCACATGGACTGCATGGGAGGCAGTGGCCTGGAGTCTGGAAACAATCTCCCGTTCCATACGATAGAAAAAATGCGGGTACACGGCTTCATGGACATTCTGCTCGGGAAGATCCTCCACCTCGATGCGCTTGATTTCCTGCAGTCTGGCCAGGCCGTCGCGAAGCAGCTCGACATGGATATCACCCAGGGCCTGGGCAGACTTTTCGAGCAAGGCGTCAGCCGGATAAAAAAGATGACCCCGTTCCCCCTGCTGATAGAGAACATACATGATGCCGGCCTGGATCCGTTCGGGAGAATCCTCGGCAAACCCCAGCTTCAGGGCCATGGCGTCGGCGGTTGCAAAACCGATCCCTCGAATCTCATAAACGAGCTGATAGGGATCCTGCTTGAGCCGTTCAACCGCCTGAATGCCGTAGCGTTTGAAAATTTTTCCGGCAAAGGTCGGGGCTATCCCGTAGGTCTGCAGAAAAAGCATCAGGGCGCGTATCTCGCGCTGCTTTTCCCAGGACTCTAAGATTTTGCTCAGGGTCTTTGTGCCCAAACCAGGCACCCGAAGCAGTTGCTCAGGTTTCTCGTCCAGGACGTCCAGAACCTTGGCCCCAAATTCCTTGACCAATTTCCCGGCCATGGTCGGCCCGATGCCCTTGATGCATCCGGACCCCAGATATCGCTTGATTCCGTTGATTGTGGCCGGAAGCACCTGCACACAGGTCTCGGCCTGAAACTGTCTGCCGAACTTGGGGTGCTCCTTCCAGGTTCCGGTCAATTCCAGCATCTCACCTGGTGTGACTTCGCCCATGATTCCCACAGCGGTAATCTGTCCGGGCTCACCCCGGGCCATGAGACGGGTGATGGCAAACCCGTTTTCGCTGTTGGCGAAAACCACGCTCACCACCTCACCCTTGAGGGTCCTGACCTGTCCGCCGGCCTCGCTCATGTGATTCCTGTCATCAGATCTTCTGCCGGTATTCCAGGGACTGGCGCAGCGTATTCCTGTCCATGTACTTGACCTCGGCACCCAGGGGAATGCCCTGGGCCAGCCGAGTGATCCCCACATGAGGAAATTCCTTTTCGATCAAATTCTTGAGATAGGACCCCGTGGCCTCGCCCTCCCCGGTGGTCCCCAGGGCCAGAATCACTTCCCGGACCCCCTCTTTGGCCAGCAGGGATCGAAGCCCGTCGAGTTCCAGATCCTTGGGGTTGACCCCGTCAAGGGGGGAGAGAAGCCCGCCCAGGATAAAATAGCGTCCCTTGTAGCCTCCTGCCTCTTCCATGACCAGAAGGGTATCCCACTCACCGACCAGGCAGAGCTGACCCGTTTCCCGCCTGGGATCCTCGCAGATAGAACAGGGATCAGTATCGGAAAGGCTCCCGCAGATCGAACAGATGGAAAGATTTTCGCGGAGGGAGAGAATACTCTCTCCAAGTCCCCGGGCCTGCGGCTCGGGCCATTTGAGCAGGGTCATAGCCATGCGCAAGGCACTCTTGGGACCGACTCCCGGAAGAGATGCAAGTCGATTGACAACATCTTGCAATGGTTTGGGAAGATTCGCCAATGAAGTTCGTCCTGTTAAAAAGGGCATGCCCGCCCGGAAATCGGACGGGACATGAAAAAAACGCTATCGTAGAATTCGGACCAAAAAATAATCGGGAAACGGATTAGAACAGCCCGGGAATCTTCATCCCTCCGGTGAGCTGACCCATTTCCCCCTCGACCATTTCCGTGGCCTTTTTCAGAGCCTCGTTCACGGCTGCAAGGATCAGATCCTGGAGCATATCCACATCCTCGGGATCGACCACGGCAGGATCGATGGAAAGAGACAGGATTTCCTTGGCCCCGGAGGCCGTGACCGAGACCATACCACCCCCGGATGATGCCTCCACGGTCCTGGTTTTGAGCTCTTCCTGCATCTGGGCCATTTTCTTCTGCATCATCTGCGCCTGGCGCAAAATATCATTCATACCCATAACGGGTTGCCTCCTTGGGATTGCGTGGTTTGCGTGTGACCTAGCGGTTGTTTTTCTTCGCCTGCACGGTGAAAGGCCTCTGTCTTTTCCATTTCACGCGGGCATTCACCGAAATCGGAAAAAGGGCACGGCGTACCGTGCCCCTAGGAATACATGGGCATCAAGGGCGCCCTTTGATTTTCAATGCTGCCTGATATCGACCACCTGGGCTCCGAAGGAGTCCATAACCTCCTTGACCAGGGGATCGGCCAGGGCTTTCTCGCGAACCTCTCCGGGCGAAAGATGCGTTTTATCCAGGGGAGGTTCGACCTGGACATCCATGGATTTCCCCGCCCACCTGGCAGCAAGCTGTCTGAGCCCGGTGAGGGTCTCCTGACGGGAACATTGCTGATAGACAAATTCCTTGGAACAGGAAATCCGAATGCAGCCATCCTCAACGACACCCCGCACCTGTTGCAAAAACATGCACTCCAGTCCCACATCTTCCTTTCTGGTCTGACAGAAATCGACAAATCCTGGCCAATCAAGCTCCCGGGAAGGCGGGGGCGATGCGGGCTCTTGAACCTCCATGGTTGCCGGAGATTCGTGGACCGAGAGAGGCGCATCCGTATCAGACCCGGAATCGTCCCGATCCTCGGCCTGGCCATGTTCTTTGAAATGTTCCCGGACCTCGCCGCTTCCGGTCTCGAATCGTCCCCGGGGTTCGGCGGCAGGAACGGCCTGCATGGAGGCAGCTTCCGGGATCCCGCAAGGGGATGCATCACCTGGAGGCGTCTTTGGCTGGACCTTGCCCAGGGGCAGCAGACTGGGAAGATAACTCAGATTGACCAGAAGCATTTCCAGATCAAGACCGGGCTCGAGACTCGTCTGAACCCTGCGCTGTCCTTCCAGGGTCATCTGCCAGCAGGCATGGACATGAGCCGGGGTGAACAGGGGGGTACAGGTCTTCCAGGCGGTGATCTCCTCTTCGGGAAGATCGATGAGTTCCCGGGCTTTGTCGCCCATCTGGATGAACAGAAAAAGATTGCGCCAGCACAAAACCAGCTCGCGCAAAAAGAAAATGAGATCCAGCCCCTTATCCAGAATCTCGCCTTGAATCCGGCCGATGGCCCCCAGATCCTGGGAGGCGATGGCCTTGACCAAATCGAGATACAATTCCTGATCGGCCAGCCCCAGAACTTCGCGGACGTCCCGCAATCTGAGCCCATCCTGTCCAAGGGCAAGCACCTGAGCCAAAAGGGACATGGAGTCGCGCACGCTTCCAGCCCCCCTTCGGGCCACAAGACTCACAGCAGGCGGCTCAAAGGAAATGGATTCCTGTTCCAGGATGAAGGAGAGGTGATCTACAAGCTCCTTCTGAGGCAGCCGCTTGAATACATAATGCTGACATCTGCTGATGATGGTCTGGGGAAATTTTTCCGGCTCGGTGGTGGCCATGATGAAGACCACGTGACGGGGAGGTTCTTCCAATGTCTTGAGAAGGGCGTTGAAGGCCTGCTTGGAGAGCATGTGCGCTTCGTCGATGATGATCACCTTGTACCGGCAATCCAGAGGGGCATAGGCCACATTTTCCTGGAGCTTGCGTACATTGTCCACACCGGTATTGGATGCCCCGTCGATCTCCATGACATCCACACTGACGCCTTTGGTGATCTGGTCACACAACCGGCATGTGTTGCACGGCTCCGGGGTCGGTGCCTCCTGGCAATTGATGGCCTTGGCGAATATCCTGGCGATGGTCGTCTTGCCCACCCCGCGGGTGCCGCTGAACAGATAGGCCGGGGCGATCCGATCTTCGGCCGCGGCCCGTGAAAGGATGGTCTTGATGGCCTGCTGTCCGGCCACCTGCCCGAAGGTTTGCGGCCTGTACTTGGCGGTGAGAACTTCCTTGCTCATGGCAATGTGGGGGTAAGAGATGATCCTTCAGTGGTCGATAAGGTCAACCGGGGCAGCGCGGTCACTCCAATCAATGCGGTCAACCTGGTCGATCCGGGCAATACAGCAACAGGGCGGACACTTCTGCCCTTGAGGGTACACAGGTCCGCCCCTGCGAATGATATGACACGCCGAGACACCGGCCTGGCCGCCTACAGGGAATAATGGGTCAACCACTGATCATACGCCGGGTTTTCGCCCTTGACGATGGAAAAAAAGGCCTTCTGCAGATCCTTGGTCACCGGACCGGCATGACCCGCACCGATCTGACGACGATCCACCTCACAAATGGGCGTGACCTCTGCGGCAGTTCCACAGAAAAAGGCCTCGTCAGCCGTGTATACCTCGTCCCTGCTGAAGCGGTGCTCCTGGACTTCGTAACCGAGATCCTTGGCCACCCGGATCAGGGAATTACGAGTCAGTCCAGCCAGGATGGAGCCCAAAGGCGGTGTGCGGATAATCCCGTCCCTGACAATGAAGATATTTTCGCCTGTGGCCTCGGATACATAGCCCTGAGCATCCAGAAGCATGGCCTCGTCATAGCCGTCCTGAAGGGCCTCACGTTTGGCCAGGACGGAATTGACGTAATTGCCTGCGGCCTTGCTCTTGGTCATCATGGAATTGACATGCTGGCGGGTGAAGCTGGAGGTCCGGACACGAATGCCTTTTTCCAGGGCTTCCTGACCCAGATAAGCGCCCCAGGCCCAGGTGGCAACGATCACGTGGACCGGATTGTCCCCGGGATTGACTCCCACACCGCCGGCCCCAAGGAAAACCAGGGGGCGGATATATCCTTCGGCGAGCGCATTGGTCTTCAATGTATCGAGAATGGCCTGACAGATTTCTTCCTGGGAAAAGGCAACGTCGAACTGCAGGATCTTGGCCGACTCGAAAAGCCGCCGTACGTGATCCTGCAACCGGAACACTGCGGAATCGTTTGGACAGACATAGCACCGGATGCCCTCGAACACGGCGGTCCCGTAATGCAATGCGTGACTCAGCACATTCACATTCGCCTCCGCCTGGGGAACCAGCCTTCCATCAAACCAGATCTTGCCAGCATCTAACATTGTCATGCCTTCCTTTGCTTATGGTATGGGGTTGCGGGATAAAAAAAAAGAACCGTCAGAATGTAGGGAATCGGGATTCCCGGGTCAAGATGGAAAAAAGATCCCGTGCGTTCTCCGTGCCCGGAACCCGGTAATAATCACCCACCCTGCCACATGACCCATAGATGCCGGGATCTGGGGCCGTCGAATTCAGCCAGAAAAATACGTTGCCAGGTCCCGAGGCACAACCGCCCCTCCTCGACCAGAATCTGCTGACTCGGACCGATAAGGGACGTTTTGACATGCGCATCGCTGTTGCCTTCGGCATGTCTGTAATCCCCTGTTTGGGGAACAAGCCGCCCGAGAACCTGGATCATGTCCCGGGCCACATCGGGATCGCAACCCTCATTGATGGTCACTGCGCAGGTTGTGTGGGGGGAATAAAGTGTCAGTACGCCGCGCGTGCACCCGTGGACATGAAGATAATCCTGAATCTGCAAGGTGACATCCTGGAGGATTTCCCGCTGCTGTGTTCTGATGGTTATAGTGTCCATGGGTACATCTCGCTTGTTGCATCCGGCTATTGAAAAAGAGACTTTTTGGGTTTAGGGTCGGATCAAATCGACCCGCAATCGTCCCGGAATTTTTTTTTAAAATCTTCCACTCCGGTGCGTTGCCCCGTGTTCTATCTGTTATTACTCTACACTGTCGCCCCAAGGAGGACAATCATGACCACCGAATTCAAAAAAGGGGAACACCTCAAGAAAATTTTCGATATCTGCACCTGGAAAAACAAGCATCTCCACAAACTTCCCGAAACGGACCACGACATCCGGTATAAGTGGACCGAAGACGAGCATGAATTCGCCCGTCCCTTTTTCTCCACCGGGGTTCTCTGTGAAGACAGCGCCGCCACCCATCGCGAACTCTATCTCGGAAAGGATGAAAACGGCTGGGTCCTGTGCGTTACCGAGACCACAAGCAAGGATTTCAGCCCTGAGGATGTCGCCCGGGAAATGGTCCGCCTGATGAACCCGGACACGAGCATGGACGCCCTCAAAAACATCTATTCCACGAAATCTGACTGATCCGCTCTCTTCCTGCTCGTCTCCTGGCCCGTTTTCCCCGGCACGTACCACGTGCAAACGGAAAGCGGGCCTTTTCTACCTGTCGTTTCCAGCCTTTCCTGCGCACTGTCTTCTGCGCACTCTCTAACATTCCCCTTTGCAGCACGGGCCTGAAAGATCATGCATGGCATAGAGAATGCGCTGCTCCTTGAGCACCCGATCCTGATCCGGCTTTTCAACGGTATGAGCCTTGCTTAATTCCAGGAGTTCCTCCCAGGTGGGAAATGCGTGAAATCCCTCTTTGAGAATCTCTCCATCCGAGCATCGGACCAGCTTGGCCTCTTTGGAATCGGTGACCACGAGAAACGGGATGGGCCCTGCAGCGAAAAGCCGGGCTGCGGCCACGTACTGACGGATATAGGAGACCAGCCCCCCGGGACAGAACATGACCAGGAGAAGAGGTTTTTCCCGAGGGTCAAAGGCCACCAGGTCGAGAACCTTTTCAAAATGCTCTCCATCGATATCGTAGGAGAGGACCTCCTTGGTCCTGAGCCGTTCCCTGGGATACCCGCGCTGCTCCACGAGAATGCGTGCAATGGCCTGACGCAGATCCTCAAAGGTCGTATCATGGATCTCGTCACCGGTGATGTAATCGATAATGGTCTGATTGAGGCTGGTTTCGTGCATTTGAAGACTCCGGGGTTGGAGTGAACCCAAGGACGCAATGATCGCGGTGATCCGGATAAAAAGGGGGGCTGTCGAATCCTGAAAAAAAGTTGTCATTTTTGGAGCTGAATTGTCGCCCCCTGTCGTCATCCCGGCGAAGTCCGGGATTATCCAGTCCTGAAAAGGGGTTGTCCCTTTTTTGTATTTTTCCTGCGCACTGCCCACTGCGCACTTTTGTTCTAATGCGCCTGAGCCCAATTGTCGCCAACGCCCCAGTCAACGGCCAGAGGAACGGCCAGCTCATAAACCGTACCCATGATTTTGGCCAGCCGCTCTCCGGCCTGAACGGCATTATCCTCCGGAACCTCCAGGACCAGTTCGTCATGGACCTGAAGAAGGATGCTGCTTCCCATTTTTTCCAGGCTACTGTCCCGGTCCACGGCAAGCATGGCCTTTTTGATCACGTCGGCTGCCGAGCCCTGGACCACGGTATTGATGGCCATGCGTCGGGCCTGCTGAGCCAGGTTGGCGTTTCTGGAGTTGATATCCGGCAAAAGACGTCGGCGACCGGCGATGGTGGTCACGTAGCCGTTGGCCTGGGCCTTTTCCTCTACAGTGGCGTAAAACTCCCTGACGCGGGTCAATGTGCTGAAATACCGGTCAATAAAGGCCTTGGCCTCCTTGAGAGTCAGCCCCAGATCCTTGCCCAATTTCTGGGGCCCCATGCCGTAGAGAAGTCCGAAATTGATGGTCTTGGCCTTGCGCCGTTCGTGCGCCTCGACCTCTTCCGGCTCCTTGTCGAACAACAGGGCTGCGGTCCGGGCATGGATGTCCTCATTCTTGGCAAAGGCATCCAGCAGATGGGGATCCTCGGACATATGAGCCAGGACGCGCAATTCAATCTGGGAGTAGTCGGCTGCCACCAATTTGTATCCCGGCCGGGCGATAAAACATTGCCGCATCCGGGGACCGAACTCTCCCCGGATGGGGATATTCTGCAGGTTGGGCCTGCTGCTTGAAAGCCTGCCCGTGGCCGTGGCCAGATTGTTGAAATGGGTGTGTACCCGGTCCGCGCTGTCCACCAGTTTGGGAAGAGGTTCGAGATAGGTGGAACGGAGTTTCTCCAGGGTCCTGTATTTGAGGATGTTGCCGATGATCGGATGATCGCTTTCAAGGGCCTCCAGGGCCTGGACCGAGGTGGATGGTTTACCGCCCGGAGTCTTTTTCCGGGAAACGATCTTCAGATGATCGAAAAGTACCTCTCCCAGTTGTTGACTGGAGCGGATGTTGAAACGGGTTCCTGCCTCGCGATAGATGACCGTGGTCAGATCATCGAGCTTCTCCTGAACCTCGGTCAGAAATGCGGCAAATGCCTTCATGTCCAGGCGGATGCCCTTTTGTTCCATCTTGACAAGGACCGGGATCAGAGGAAGTTCCAATTCCCGCAAAAGAGGCATGAAATTTCCCGCCTCAAGGCGATGGACCAGAATATTTTTGACCTTGCGGGCGGCAAGGGCTGTGTTCGCGGGATCAACGTCCAATTCCCCGGCCAGGCCGTCACGGATGCGCTCGAAACCGTATTCCCGTTCTTCAGGATCGAGAAGATACGCAGCCAGGCCGATGTCGAACCACGTTGCTATGGGAATGAGATGCCACAACCGATTGTGGTAGAGAACCGCTTTGAAGGAGGGCACGGCAATCGACCTGGCCGCACTCAGGGCGGTGACCAGCTCCATGGTACATGCGCCAAAGATGTATTCCTTGTCTTCCAGAGCGATCCTCACCCCCTTGCCCTCCAGGACCATGCCGATGTCTGCATCAGCGCAAACGGGCGGGGTCGTGGCCGGGACAGGTTCCACAAAACTTTCTGACTTTGCCTGAACCGAAGCCACGTTTTCCTCTGGATCGTCATCCCTGAACTCCCGTTTCAGGGAACGAAATTCATACGTATCGAGAAATGCAAGGAATTCGTCCCTGTTTGTCCCGTCAATCTTCAGATCGGAGAAGGGTTGATCCTGGCAGCAGTCAGTCTTGAGACGGGTCAGTTCCCGATAAAGAAAGATATCCTCCATATGCGGCCCCAGCCGGGTCTGCTCTTTGGCCGTCAGCCGTTCAAACCCGTCCCGCAATGCCTCCAGCGAGGGGAAACGCTTGAGCAGCCCCAGAGCGGTCTTGGGGCCGACCCCGGGAATTCCGGGGATATTGTCGGCTGTATCCCCGACAAGAGCCTGATAATCCGGCCATTGTTCAGGCACGAGTTCCTGCTGCTCGTGGAAGCTCTCCAGAGAGACCAGTTTCTCCTTTTTCAGCGACGGATCCCAGAGATAGACATTTTCATCCAGACATTGCTGCAAATCCTTGTCCGCACCCACCAGAACCACGGGGCGATCCTTCTTGAACCTGTTTGCCAGGCTGGCCATGATATCGTCGGCTTCCACCCCGTTGGAAACAATGGTCCTTATCCCCATCTTTTCAAGCCCTTCGAGAAGGGGGTCGATCTGCACGGCCAGATTCTCCGGCATGCGCAGCCGCTGGGCCTTATACGTGGTCATCATCTCATGCCTGAAAGTCGGTCCCCTGCCGTCCAGAATAAAACCCAGATAGACAGGCTCTTCCTCCCGAAGGAGTTTGGCCAGCAGTCTCAGGACAATGAACATGGCATTGGTGGGAAACCCGTCGGATCGCTTCAGATCCGGATAGGCGTAGAATCCCCGATACACAAAGGCCGATCCGTCAATCAGATACAGAGGTTCCTTGGTGAATCCCAACCGATTCCTCAGGGACATTTTCACTCCGGGTTGTCATATATTTGGTGTGGGCGCAGCGAAGAAGGCGTCATGAAGAGCTCATTGGGAATGAACTGCCTGGTGAGAGGTCTCATACCAGGCTGATGGCCGAATGCACCGCCGGGACCAGTATGCCGAGGATGCCTTTTGCGGCCGGGGGAGAACCATCATTCAGCGGGAGGTTTGGGGTTGGAATTTTTCTTCCGTTTCTTGGCCAACCGCTCCAGAATGAATTGCTGGGCATGCTGATTCCCGATGTTTTCCAGGGGAATCTCCGCTCTGGCCATGGAGCGATGACCTCCTGCTGATCCCACGTCCCCGAAAAGCGTCTGGGCAAATTTGCCCATATCTCTTCGCAACCCGTCTCCCCTGAAGACCACGACAAGTTTTTCGTCATGCAGTCCGCCGATGAGTACCCAGGAGAGGCCGTGCACCCGCATGAAGAAATCAGCGAGAATGACCAGAATGTCCGGAGAATCCACCGCGCCGAGAAACGCATTCAACCCGTTGCCCAGGGTGCGCATTTTACGAAAGGCCTGAGAAAAATACTTCAGCCATTCCACCCGGAACTCGCTGCGGGTGATCTTATGCAGCAGGGTGGGGTTGTAGAACTTGGTCAGATACCGAAAGGCCTTGATATCCGCATCGTGAAACTGCCGCTCGAAACTCTGGGTGTCCGTCTTGATCCCGTAGATCAGGGCCGTTGCCAGCAGTTTCCCCGGCCGAAGCCCCATATTGTAGAGATATTCCGTCATCAAGGTGCTGTTCGAACCATAGTCGGGTCGGATTTCACTAAAGGGAAAATCCGGCGGGTTTTCCTCTACAAGGGGGTGATGATCGATGACAATGGAGAAATCAAAGGATGCGAAGTCCGGATGGTGATGGGGCTGTGAATCGACCAGGGCGAAGTGATCATACTGGGCGGCCAGGGTCGGAATGAGCTTCTTGATGGGGATGCGCAAGAGGCGCATCATGGCCAGGTTGTCGGGCCGGGAGAGTTCGTTCACATACGCGAGCCCGACACTGGTCACCCGTCGAACCAGAATCCGCTTGAGGGCCATGGCCGAGGCCATGGCATCGGGATCGGCATTCATGAGAATCAGCCAGCGCTGATCCTTTTTGAGAAGTCCGAGCAGTTGGGCGACCTGCGAATCGAGGTTACGAAAATACGCCATGAAAACCTTCCTGGTTACACGTCGGGGAAGATTCCCCGGAATTGTCTCGTTGCATGGTCAAGCCACATGCACGACGGAGACCACGTTCTAATGACTTTGGAGTTCAAGTCAAATCGGACTTCTCGCCAGCAGATTACTCCGCATTCCATGAGCATATCTCATGGGTGCCCACTCTCTTTGTATCCCGTTCAACCATCCTTTTTCCGGGGAAACCGGACAAAAAAAGCATTATGTCAGGCAGCCGCTTCCCCTTTCGTGGCCCGGACAGGACAAAAATTTCCAACCCCACGTCGTTTTTGATACAAAAAGGCCACGTTCAGTCTTCTGGGGCATCCCTCTTGCTAGACATTTCCCGCACAACACCTGAACCATCAGCCACCAGCTTATGCGCCATTTGCGATCACTCTTCCAGCACTACTGTAATCCCCTGCACATCTATTGCCGGCTGAGAGAAATGGGCATAACGCCCCATGCGGCTCTACGAATGTGCTCCGTGTACGAACGCGTTCTGTTCAGAAAATTCCAGAGATAATCGCTGACTTGAAGTTTCGTCAGCGGCTTGAAAGCTGACTCGTTTGAAACATCGTGAGCTGTTTTTCCTGCACCTTGGTATGGGCCTTGGCCGACCGCACGCTCAGCCCTTCCACGGAAAGATCCTTCAAAAACCGCGTCGGTCTGCCATGCAGGGTGTGGCCGAAAATTTTGCGTTCCCTGCTGTGGCTCAGATACACCCGTTGTCCGGCACGGGTCAGCCCCACATAAAAAAGCCTGCGTTCCTCGTCCACATCCGAACGGGCTGCACCGCTGCGAACCTTGCCCATAAGGATATCCACCCCCACAAAAGGAAGAATGCCCTCTTCCAGTGCCGGAAGAAAAACCGCTTCGAATTCCAGCCCCTTGGCGCCATGCAGACTCATGATCTGAACCTTCTGAGAGTGCGAGCGGATCGCTTCGAGCTCGCTCTCGAGACTGATCTGGTTGAGCACCCCTGCCCAGGATCCATGCTCCCGAAAGCGGGCTGAGAGCGTTTTAAACGGGGTACTCGACCAGAACATCCGGTCAAAGGGCGGGGTATCTCCCAGGTATCGGGCAATATGGTCGGGCCCCTTGGTCAGAATAGAATCCGGGCAGACCGGCTCGACATCTTCGTTGATGATCCCCAGGACCGCTCCGGCCTGGGCAAGAATTTTTTCCACCCGGGGATCCTTGAAAAACGCTTCCGCCTCAGGTGCGGCACAGGGAATACCCATCTTTTCCAGGGTCTTCCTGTACAAGGGAATGAGGGCCTTGATCCTGACCAGCACGGCGATATCTCCGGGACCGACTCCGCCCTGATTACCCGCATCGGCCTGCCAATGAGCGGTACCACCTATGAGCGAAAGAATCTTCCCTCCCATCCAGGCCGCCTCCTGAGCCGCAGTCTCCGCCTGGAACAGAACCGTCCTGCCCTGATCCTCACGCACAGCCGTCAGCCCCGAGGCTTCCGGGAAGACGCCTCGTGCCAGATTGAGCACCTGCTGGGTCGACCGGTAGTTCTTTTCCAGAGATACGGTCACCAGATTCGGCCAAAGGGCCTGCAGATGGTCCAGAACATTTGAGATCGCCCCTCTGAACCCGTAGATGGACTGGTTGGGATCGCCGATAGCAAAAAATCCCTTTCCCTGATCCCCGGTCAGTGCCGTAACCAGGGCCATCTGCAGGGGTGAAAGATCCTGGACCTCGTCAACCAGAACATGAGCAAAACGTTCCTGGTCATCCGCACCGGCTTCGTCCCGCAATTGTTCCAGCCAGAACTCGAGTAAATCTGTGTAATCGACCAGATTCCAAACCGATTTCTGACCCGCATAGTTCAGATAATACGTTGAAGAATCGGTTCGGCCCAGTTCCCTGTCACGGCCCATGGTTTCCCAGGTCTGCTTGAGGCTCTGGCCCAAAAGATCCGGGTTGGCCGCAGCAAAGATGGACCGGGCTCCCTCCTCGGAGAGAAGAACCGGGGGCTCTCCGAGTTTCTCGGACCAGAAGGCAAATCCCATGGCATGCAGGGTATCTGCCCGCACCTGTTCCGCGTTCTCGCCCAATTGGGCCAATCGTTCCCGGATCTCCCGGGCCGCCCGCCGCGTAAAGGTCACGACCAGAATCTTCTTCGGATCTTCTCCCTGGGCCAGCAATTTTTCCACCCTGCCCATCAGGGTCTGGGTCTTTCCCGTACCAGGCCCTGCAAGGACCAGCACCGGATCGGGACCTGCGTCCATGGCCTGTTGCTGCAAAGAATTCGGGGCATATGCGGGTTTGAGCGCATCGGGAACCGTCCCGCAGGGATCCGGATCAGTTGGCTTCTGATCACCGGTCGTGGCTTGCGGGGTAACGGGAATAGGCATCATGGCCCTGCCCCGCTTGAAGGATTCCCGTTCCTGCCGGGAAAAAACCGAAATAACCCCGTAGGTTCCGTCAAATCCTCCCTGCTTGATGACCTGACCATTCCGGAGTCGTGCAATACCCTCTGCCAGGGGGGCTGAACGGTGTTTGAGATCCTCCAGGGGAATCGAACGCAGAATCTGCATTTCCGAGCCAAAATGTCCTATCAGTGAGTTGTACATCCTGGCCACTTTCTTGGTCTTGGGGCCGGTACCCACGATTTCCGAGATGATTTCCGGCAGAGGGATGAGCGAGGTGAAACCGGGATGCCCAATGGGTCGCACCGGGGTTGTGCGGTCCGCCAGCTCGAGAACCCGGCTTAAAACACCCACCGTCAGGGGTTTGCCGCATACCGGGCAGATATTGTTGTGGATCCGTGTCGTCCGGGGATCGATGACCACCCCGCATTTGCGATGCCCGTCAAGATGATACTTGCCCTCCTCGGGATAGAATTCAATGGTCCCCCGGAACTCCGTAGCAGAAAGCTGCCCCTTGAGGGCCCTGAAGATCCCGGTATAATCCCGGTCCCCATGAAAAACATTGGCCTCACGTCCCAGGTTGGCCCCGGAATGGGCATCGGAATTGGAGACCAAAGCATACCTGTCCAGATCGGACCACAGCCAGTTCATGGCCGGATCAGAAGAGAGTCCGGTTTCCACGGCAAAAATCTCCGGGGTCAGGTCCCCGAAACACGCCTCCATGGTATCGAATCCCGACTTGGAGCCGAAGACGGAAAACCAGGGCGTCCAGATATGGGCGGGGATGAGATAGGCCTCTGGATGAATTTCCAGAACCATCTCCAGAAGGTTGCGCGAGTCAAGACCCAGGATGGGCCGGCCGTCGGATTCGATGTTGCCGACCTGGGCGAGCCGGGCGTTGAATTTCTTCACCGAGTCCAGATCAGGCATGTACACGAGGTTGTGCACCTTCCTGACCCTGCCTCCCCGCTTGTAGATGGAACTGATCTCCGAACTGAGCAAAAATCGAACCCGGCAGGAAAGATCTATGTCCTCCATGCCGGGTATCTCCTGGTTCAGTCCCGTGGAATCCTTGAGGCGGAACAGACCGCTCTCATCGGGTTCGAGTTCATCCTCGAGCATGGCCAGCCAGCCCGGATGCGTGAAATCACCGGTCCCGACGACATCAAGACCCTTGACGCTCGCCCAGGCGGCCAGATTGCGGAAGGTCAGGTTTTTGCTGGTGGCCCGGGAAAACCGGGAATGAATATGCAGATCTGCCAGAAACGTGCCCATGGGTCAAAATCTCCGGTTAGACATCTCAGGATGAAGGATGTTCCCACACACGAAGCGCAATGGAGCGAAACGCTCCCACAACATGCCTTCAAACCGGCCGGGGGGCAAGGGGCAGAGGCTGTTTTTTGGCGGGAATGGATAGGGGTGCGAGAAAAGGAAGAAGGGAGAAGGTTTAAGGTTAAGGGTTAAGGGAACAGCTGCGGAGATGATGGATGCAGGGAAGACGGGAAAGGATTCCACAAAACATCGTAGGGGCAGATTCCATATCTGCCCTCAAGGCGACAGGAAAAAAAGAAGAAACGGAGAAGGAAGAAAAAAAAGGAGAAAGGAGAAAGGGAGAAACGAAAAAGAAAGAAGGGCAGACGAAAAAAACAGTCATCCCGGACGTGATCCGGGATCTCTATGAATTTGCCCTTGCCGTAACGTTTTGGTCACTTTCATGCCCTTCAAGATCCCGGCCTGCGCCGGGATGACGATAAAGAGCAAAAATTCGGCTCCAAAACAACAACTCTTTTTCAGAACTCGCTCCCATCCACCCGAAAAGTCCCGGTCCACGGGGGAAGAACCGAAAACTGGAATCCATCCCAGGACAGACTCCAGGCATGCAGGAGCATGGTTGCATGGGTCGGCCCGCCGTATTTGGGATCACCGATCAGGGGAAATCCCCGGGATGCCAGCTGGACGCGGATCTGATGGGTCCGACCGGTGAGAAGCCGCACAGCCAGCAACGAAGCATCGGAACGCACGATCACGCCCCTGACCTCGCATGCAGACTCTTTGCCCGTCCCCGTACGCATCTTTTCCCGTCCGGAACCGCCGGACTTGGCCAGCCTGTCGGTGAGCCGGATCGGATCACGGTGTGTCCACGTCCCCTGCACCCAGGCCAGATAGACCTTGCCCACCCCGCCCGTCTTCCACCTATCCTGCATGGAACGTAAAAACCCGTAGGACTTGGCCACCAGGAGTATGCCCGAGGTATTCTTGTCCAAACGGTGCACCGGAACCGGGGCAAAGGGCGCATCCGAAAACATGGTCTGCAGCCTGGTAATCACACTGTCCGTCCATCCGGTTCCGGGATGCACGGGCAGCCCGGCGGGTTTGTTCACCACCAGCATGTCCCGGTCCTCGGACACGACGGACAACGCAAGCTTCGATCCTTTTCTGGGGGACGGGGGAGGATGGACAGGATTCTTCGTCTCAAAGGGAGGAATACGCACATTCTGCCCTTCTTTCACCCGGTCGAAAGGCTTGACCCGACGACCGTCCACCCGGACCTGCCCCTTGCGGATGACCCGCATGAGGGCGGACTTGGGCACGTCCCGGCCCACCCGCCGCTGCAACAGCTGCAGGACCTTCTGCCCGGCTTCCTCGGACTGGATGGTGATGTGGGTTACGGGCATAATGGCTGGTTATTCGTGATGGTGCTCCGGGGACGACACCTACGCGACTCCACGATTGCAATATTGGGGCTGTTTTTCTGTCGAGTCATGAAAATAAGGTACCACTCTTCGAACCGAATTTTCATCCCCGGCCTTCACGATCACGAATCAAGCCCGGGATGACGGCAGGTTCGGTTCTGTGAACTCTCCACTGCGCACTGCGTACTGAGCACTGCGCACTATCGTCACTCTTCTCCACCCCCGCCTCCGAGAACCGCATACAACCGGGCCTCGTTGGCGAGCCGGACCAGTTCCAGGGACGTAAGCCCCTGCCGGGCCTCCACCAGGGACCGCTGGGCGTCGAGCACGCCCAGATAACTGTCGATTCCCTTGGCATACCGTTTGTTGGACAGCTCATACGTCCTTGCCAACGATCCCACAAGAGCCTCCTGGGCTGCTATCTGCCGGCCGATGTATTCCTGAACAGCCAGGGCGTCGGCAACCTCCTTGAAGGCCGTCTGAATGACCTTTTCATATTCGGTGAGCAGGATCTTCTGCTGGGCCTTGCTCACCCTATAGGCCGCCCATGTGCGGGGATCGAAGATAGGCATGGCCACACCGGGGGTGAAATTCCAGGTATCCGACCCGGACCCGAACAGGCCGGACAGCTGATCACTCGCCGTACCGATGGTAGTCGTGAGAGAAATGGACGGAAAAAACGCCGCCCGGGCCGCGCCGATAACGGCATAGCCGCCCTTGAGACGGTGCTCCGCGGCCATGATGTCCGGACGATGGAGAAGGATTTCCGAAGGCAGCCCCGGCGTAACGGTCCGGGGTGGGACCATAGCCCCCAATCCCCCGGGCAGAAGCCGCTTTGGCACGGTGCCCCCGGCCAGAAGGTTGAGGGCGTTCACGGCCTGGGCCTCGAGCATGGTGTACCGGGCAATGTCTCCCCGGGCCGTTTCAACGGGGACTTCCGCCTGATGAAGATCAAGCTCAGTGCTCAATCCTACCTCGTACCGCCGCTTTATGAGAGACAGGGTGGCTTCCTGCACCGTGAGGGTCGACCGGGCCAGGGCGAGATGCTCCCGATTGGCGGCCAGATCCATATACGCCTGAGCCACCCCGGCAACCAGGGCTATCCGGACACTGCGCGCAGCCTCTTCCGTAGCCAGATACTCCTGCAGGGCCTGGTCCTTGAGGCTGCGGATGCGACCGAAGAAATCGATCTCCCAGGCAGCGATGCCCAGATCCACGCCGAACGCCTCGGATGTCCTGGATGTCCCCGGTGTTGTGAAGTCTTCGGCGGTCTGCTCTTTTGTTGCGGTACCGGTGACACCGATCCCGGGATAGAGTTCGACCCGCTGCACTCCATACAAAGCCCGGGCCCGGGCCACATTCAGGGCGGCGAGCCTGAGGTCGCGGTTGTTTTCAAGGGCCAGATCGATAACCTGCTGCAGGTTGTTGTCGGGGAAAAACGCCTTCCACGGCAATTCCGGGGCAGTGGGTACACCATCTACGGCCGCAGTTGCATTGCCTCTACCGGGCCATTCAGCAGGAACAGGCGCACCGGGCCGCTCGTATGTCGGGGCCAGACTGCATCCCCCAAGAATAAAAACCGCCCCGGCAATCAGAACCATTAGTTTCATTGAACTATGCATTGTCCTTCCCCCCGGGAGTATCCGGTTCCGTGTACTTCATGGTCATCTTCTTCCTATGTCGTCCCAGTCCCCTGTAGATGATCACATAAAAGAGCGGGGCAAACATGGTGACCAGGAGGGTGGAGGTGACCATACCGCCCAGCACACCCACGCCGATGGCGTTTTCCGCCCCGGCCCCGGCACCCGTGGCGAGGGCCAGCGGCAGCACGCCGAACCCGAAGGCCAACGAGGTCATGATGATGGGACGCAGTCGCAGTTTGGCCGCCTCCATGGTGGCCGAGACCAGAGGCGCGCCTTCGTCCACCTTGGCCCGGGCGAACTGAACGATCAGAATGGCGTTCTTGGTGGTCAGCCCCAGAATGGTGAGCAGACCGATCTGAAAATACACGTCATTGGGCATGCCCTTCATGGTCGAGGCCATGACCCCGCCGATGACCCCCACGGGCAGACAGAGAAGAATGGCGATGGGAATGGGCCAGCTTTCATACAGGGCTGCCAGGCACAAGAAGACCACGAATATGGAAAAGGCGTACAAGAGCGGCGCCTGGGAACCGGCCATGCGTTCCTGATAGGACAGCCCCGTCCAGTCGAATCCTATCCCCTGAGGCAGCTTGGAAGCCATCTCCTCCATGGCCTGCATGGCATCACCGGAACTCTTTCCCGGAGCGGGTTCGCCCCATATATTGATGGAAGAAAACCCGTTGTACCGTTCCAGGAGCGGCGAACCAGTGGTCCATTTTCCCGTTGCAAAGGACTCGAAGGGAACCATCTCTCCTGCGGTATTGCGCACATATATCCTTTTCAGATCCTCGGGCAGCATGCGGTACGGTGCATCGGCCTGAACAAAGACACGCTTGACCCGCCCCGCCTGGATAAAATTGTTCACATAGGCACTGCCAAAGGCCGCCGAAAGGGTCAGATTGATGGAACTCACCGGTACCCCCAGGGCTCCGGCCTTGGCCCAGTCGATATCGATATGGTATTCGGGCACATCGTCCATGCCGTTGGGTCGAACCCGGACAAGGCGCGGGTCCTTGGCCGCCATGCCCAGGAGCTGGTTTCTGGCGGCGATGAGTTTTTGATGTCCCAGACCACCGCGATCCTGCAGCTGGAAGTCGAAACCCACTGCATTCCCCAATTCGATGACCGCAGGCGGGGGAAAGGCAAAGATCATGGCCTCCTTGATCCGGGAAAAGGCCCCCATGGCCCTGCCCGCAATGGCCGGAACCTTGGTGCCGGGGGTCTGCCTGAGATCCCAGTCCTTGAGCTTGATAA
>NZ_JBSPZA010000035.1:0-30836 GCF_053851535.1 Desulfoplanes sp. PS50
TGTTCCCGCTCGTCAATAACTTTTGGAGAACCCGTTCTCGATGTCTTTGTGAATATGCCATCACCTCATCCTTCTGGCCCCCTTAGGTGAATTTCAGAAGAGGCGACAACTTCCCTGACACAGGGGGGTTTTCAAAATAGATCGAAAAAGATGGGATGGGGCAATACGAGTGATTTTATGAGCAAGAATGAACAAGATATACTATTTATGAGATGTTTTTTATTTTTTTGTATGCTTTCGAGGCATATTCTTTTTTGTTTGGACATACGATCTGTCGGTACTCGCGATATCAACGACCGGGAGCGTGTGATATGAGGCCCGATTTTTTGCCCAGTCGTGAGCGCTTGACCAGGGAGGAAATCAATGGATTTCCCCTGCGTCAGTATGATGGCCCTATTTGTCTGGTGACCGACCCAAAGGATGTCCCATTGATTTGTGAACGGTTATCCTGCGAAAGGGTATTGGGTTTTGATACGGAAACAAAACCGGCTTTTCGCAAAGGACAATCCTTTCGGCCCGCTCTTTTGCAACTTGCCGGAAATGATTGCGTGTATCTTTTTCAGTTGACCAGGATTTCTCTGGAAGGTCCGTTATTGTCACTTCTTGCGGACCAGGGGATCATCAAGGCCGGGGTGGCGGTAAAAGATGATCTTGTCGGGCTCAAGCAGCATGTGTCTTTTGACGAGGGCGGTTTTGCGGATCTGAGTTCCATCAGTGCCAGACATGGTTTTATGACCCGTGGGCTCAGGAACATGGCCGCCAATTTTTTGGGATTTCGGATCGGGAAGGGGGCCCAGCGCAGTAATTGGGGGCGATCGACCCTGACCAGAAAACAGCAGATCTATGCGGCCACAGATGCCTGGGTGAGCCGTTATCTCTATGTCCGATTCAAGGAGATGGATTTGGTCTGATGATCAGGAATCAGGCAGTTGTTCAAGACGGGGCTGCAGCTGAACAAAAATCGATTCTGTGAGGTTGACAGAAGGAAATTTTGACCAATATATATACCCGTCCGTTTTTCCAAAGAACGGACGATTTGTGCGATTTGTGGTCACTTGATCACAACCTGTTTTTTGAACAAAGAAAGCAGCCTCGTTATGTTCAATGCCCGCATCGCGGGTGTTCACATATTTTGTCAGGGTCAACCCGGGCAGCTTCAGGGATGCCCGGATACACAATGGAGTTGGACAATGCCTATTTATGAATACTGCTGTGAAGATTGCGGTCACATCTTTGAAGAGTGGCAGAGCGGATTTGAGGAGAGACAGTTTCCCTGCCCTATCTGTACGGGGGACTCCAAACGGATCGTCTCCCATACCTCCTTTGTGCTCAAGGGGAGCGGCTGGTATGTAACCGACTATTCCAACAAGCGCACACCTCCCAATGCTTCGGGTAACGGAAGCAATAACAAGGATTCCAAACCGGCCAAGGCCGAGGGATCTTCTTCTGCGGCCCCACCTGCTGCCAGCAACTCAACAGCCTCGTCCACGAGCTGAAATCAGCTGTATAGGTTGATCCTTAACGCAAAGAGCCGTGTCAGATACATTCTGACACGGCTCTTTGCGTTGGTTGCGCTGCGTAAACCAACGCGAAAGATACTACATATGCAATCAGCTGCCTGTAATAATGATCATTTCTCTGGTCATGTCCATGAGGTCGTTGAGACGCTGGATCATTTTCTGACTCAGACGTTCAGACCGTTCGGCCAGGGCCTCCGTGTTTCTGGATATCTTTTTGACGATTTGTTCCGCAGTGAATCTGAAGGATGCTTCCGAAAAGTCCCCGAGCATGGCCTCGTACTCGATGACCAGGCCGACCATACGTTCGTACTCACCTTTTTGTTTACGAAAACATGCCTTGAGCCCCTTGAGATAGGCGTCCCTGATCGTATCGGAATGTTCTTTCTGGTGGTTGTCCAAGGCATGGACCCACAGGGTGACAAAGAGGGGCCTGTACAACTCGCTGAACTGGTCACGCTTGAAATGCCGTCCTTCACCTATTCCCAGGATGGAGAATTCGTCTTCCAGGGTTGCATCCAGGTAATAGCGGTTGAATTTCTTGAGCACATCGTTGACTGTCATATCGCGCATACGTTTTCCTTGTTATTTGAGTGAGACTCGGCTTTACCATCGCCATCCGGGATCGACCTGCATGTCTTCGGGAGCCCTGGCCTCCACATGCATGGAGATGGTTGCTTTGGTTTCGGGGGCCAGGTTGAGGTTCCAGGTCATGATCTCGGGTTGGTCGAGGGTGTCTTCAGGGGCCGGAGTCCCGGAAATGGACAGAGTGATGTCCTTGTTGCGGGAAAGCGGCCTTGGTTCCTCGATCACAGCTTCGATGGGGAGGGATGTATCGTTTGCAATGATCAGATCCCAGGCCCATGTCCAGGTCTTTTTCTGGGAGAACATCCCGGAATTTCCCGATTTTTTGTTTTTTAATACGGTCTTGGCACGTACCAGCGGATCAGGGCCAAAAAAGAGGTTCAGCTTGTTCCCGGAAAAAGAGAAATCCTGTTTGCGTAAAAAAGCGCCGTCAACCAGAAACATGGCCTCGCCGCGGGGAAGATCCAAAGATGAATTCATCTCGACTTCCGTATGCAGAAAACCGAATCCACTGACACTCGGTCTTAAGACATACTTGAACTCTGCTGGCCAGACAGCATCCTTGACTCTGACCATCACGTCATCCCCGGCAACAATCGTGCGCAGCCCGAGTTCCCAGGTAGAAAAGGTCCCTTTGCGTTGTTCCACGGCTTCATTTTTTGCGGGCATGGCAGCCCGCTGCATGACGCTTCGCGGCGCAGCCGCTTCTTCCAGCATGAACGACCTGCTGTCAATCTCTACAGGTTCCAAGGGCTTGAGGATCCACGGCCGGATAGATGGCGGATTCGGCTGCAGGTGGGTTTTTCCGGTTGCCAGGGAGAGGCGGACATTGTTCCAGTCCAGGCCCGTACCCTGATGCACCCGGGCCTGCCAGGTAAAACGGACCGTATGCTCGCTGGACAGGGCTTCCAGACGATAGATGGGCTTCCAGCCGCATTCTTTGACCGCATATGACCAGGTGCAGGGGATGGTGTTTTCTTTACCCGGGGAGAAGCCAAGGATGATCTTCCAGTTCCTGGTCGTCTTTCCCTGGATGGCGGTAATCTGTCTGGTGATCCTTTCAATCTCTTGGGACAGGATCTTCAGTTCTTCTGACGTGGTGTCCATGCCGATCATGGCCGTTTCGATCTCTTTCCCCATGATTGCGGCAAGTTCCTTGAATTGTTCGAGTGATCCCTGCTCTGTTGTGTGGCGTGACTGCCAAAAGGTGATTGTGGCATCGAGTCCTTTTTTTCGGGCCTCGAGTCTGCCTTTTTGTGCCACGAGCCGGTCGAGCTCCGTTTTGAGGGCGGCAATTTGTTCAGAATCGATTGAAACAACGGATTCCGGTGAAATATCTGTCAGCACGACACCCTCTGGCGGATGAAAGGCAAGGGATGAGGGATCGGCCTGGCCAGGAAGAAAAATGACCCCTGTCCGATGGTCGCTGACGGAGGTTACCGGTATATCTGCCTGTTCTTCAATGATTGCCGAGTCGGGAAATAGGGTCACGGCAGTAGTGTCGGCCTGAACAGACTGCGCCGCGAAGAGGATGACAAGCATGAAAAGACACGAGCAACGTATGGCTGGGGGCGTATGCCGGGATACTGTGAACATGGGATTGTCTCCTTGTCTCCGAAATGGCTCATGACGAAAAAATCACGATGACGTTATCTCGCATCCTTTTCAAGGAATTTCAACATCCTTGTATGGTCATCATTCCCTTTGATTAAGGATCGTATAGTTTTTGAGGAGTGAGCCGTGATTTTTTGAATCTCGTATCAACCCTCAAGGCAACAGGGCACTGCCTTGACAGCCCCGTGATGAACACTTAGTTGGTTTGATCGGTTTTGACTCTACAATCAATCTTTGAACTTTGCTCTTTGTAAGGAGATACACATGGCCCTTGAAATCCGTCTGCTCAAATTGATCAATGGCGACATGGTCATTGGGAAATGGGATATCGACAACAATAAAATTCAGGATCCGGCAATTCTGCAGACCATTCCCACCCAGCAGGGCGGGATGCAGATGATGCTTCTTCCCTTTGGCTATCCCTTTGACAACGAAATCGAAGGCGAGATCTCCATGGATCATATCCTCTACGAGTACAAGACGATTCCCGAGGAACTCAAGACCAAATATCTCGAGGCCTCGAGCAATCTAACCATTTCCACGGCCAACGATCTGCGCAATCTTGAAAATCTCGGTCAGGGAGGGGGCAAGGTCTCGAATCTCGGTGATCTTTTCAAAAAATAAGTTTTGCTTTTCGTCATGCTCAGACAAGGCACAAAGGAGCGTTTAAGGCCCTTTGTGCCTTTTGTCTGTTTTCAGGGGCCACCCGGCTCTGCAGTCATCCATCGAGCATTCATATCATGAAAGAACTTCTTCCTCTGTTTCCCCGGCCCAGCCAGTATCTTGGCAACGAGATCAACTCTGTTCATAAGAGTTTAGATACGGTCGCGGTTCATATGGCCCTTGCCTTTCCGGATCTCTATGATGTGGGCATGTCCTATCTGGGACAAAAAATTCTCTATGAGCTGGCCAATGCACAGGATGATGTCTGGGCAGAACGGGTTTTCGCCCCCACCGAAGAGGTTGCTGCGCTGCTCAAACAGCATGACACCCCCCTGGCCTCGCTGGAATCGGATACTCCGCTTGGGGAACTCGATGCGGTTGCCTTCAGCATCACCCATGAACTCTGCTACACAAATATCCTGTACATGCTTGATCTTGCCGGGATTCCCCTATGGTCCAAAAATCGAAATCTGGACCATCCGCTGATTATCGCCGGTGGGGGATGCACGCTTAATGCCGAACCTGTAGCTCCGTTTTTTGACCTCATGGTTCTGGGGGACGGGGAAGAGACGTTTATGGATCTGATCGAGGTTATCCGAAAAGGGCGGGAAAACCATCTTTCCAGAGAGAGCGTGCTCAGAGAAATGGCCTTACTCCCCGGGGTGTATGTGCCTTCCTTTTTCAGGGAAGCGGAACACACTGCGCCATTGCGACCGATGTATCCTGATCTGCCCATGCCCGAGAGACGCAGTGTCGCTGACATCAACACCATTGATTTTCCTGTCCGGCATATTCTTCCCTACGGCAAGCCGGTCCATGACAGACTGACCGTTGAAATCGCCCGGGGATGTACTCGGGGATGCCGGTTCTGTCATGCAGGCATGGTCTATCGACCAGCCCGGGAACGTTCCCTGCCCGAACTCAAGCGAATCATCGACCAGGGATTGGCTCAAACCGGGTACGAGGAAATATCCTTTCTCTCTTTGAGTACCGGGGATTTTTCCGCGTTTCAGGGGCTGTTCATGCAGACGTATGCCCAGTGCCGCAGCCAGCAGGTTTCCATCTCCCTGCCTTCCCTGCGGGCCGGATCTCTGAACGAATCCCTGCTCTCACGTATGGCCGAGATCAGGCATACCGGGATGACCGTTGCTCCCGAGGCGGGAACCCAGCGACTTCGCGACGTGATCAACAAGGGGATCAGTGAAGAGGAGATTCTGGAACATGCGCGCATGGTTTTTGCCCATGGGTGGCAGGGGATCAAACTCTATTTCATGATCGGTCTGCCCACGGAAACCAGAGAGGATCTGGACGGAATTCTCGACCTCTGTCTGAAGGTTCGGGCTACCGCCGGTAAACAGGCCAAACGGATGCAGATCACAGCTGCCATTTCTCCTTTTGTGCCCAAGCCCTTTACACCCTTTCAATGGGAGCCCCAAATCACCATGCAGGAGATCGAAGAACGGCTTGCCTATGTCAGGGAGATATTCAAACCGTATCGATTTATGCATCTCAAGTGGCATCACTCGCACATGAGTTTTCTGGAGGGGATTTTTTCCAGAGGTGACAGAGCCTTGGCCTGTGTGGTCGAAAAGGCCTTTCACAAAGGGGCTCTGTTCTCGAGCTGGTCCGATCATCTGAATTTGAATCACTGGGTGGAGGCCATGGAGGAATGTGGTTGTGATCCCCAAACCTATATTGGCGAACGGAATCTGAAAGCACCCTTGCCCTGGGATCATCTGAACGCAGGGGTGAGCAAGCGGTTTTTGCGAACAGAACGGAGCCGGGCGCTTGGTCGGAAACTGTCACCCGATTGTCGGTACAATGCCTGTCGCAATTGCGGGGTGTGCGGGTTTGACGGCCATCCTTCCATCCTTACCCAGACGGGAGATACCCCTCTAAAACCGGTTCTGAATAATGTGGATCGCGATCAGCAGAAGGAGGAATCCTGCCAGGAGTTTTCCAATCCGGAGCATGAGAAGTTGATCCGCAAGGCATGTCATTACCGGTTGTGGTATCGAAAACTCGGTCTGTCCATCTATCTGAGTCAGCTTGAGCTGCAGAGGATCTTCGAACGGGCCCTGCGTCGGGCCGACCTTGCGGCAACCTTTTCCGCCGGGTTTCATCCCATGCCCCTGATGTCGTTTGGCATGGCCCTTCCCGTTGGGGTCGGCAGTGAGGCTGAATGGGTAAATATCTATTTTCGGGAGGAATTGACTGGAGAGGAGATCGTCCAACGAATGGCCGGCCAATTGCCACGGGGGATGCGGGTTTTGGCTGCCCAAAGGTTGAGCATGGGTAAGAAACAGCCCCAGGCCGTAGCTGAGGAGTTCGTCATTCGATTTCAGGCAGACGCGGATCAACGGGCACAGATGCTTCACGCATGGCAGGAGTTTCTTTCTGGAAAAACATTCATGATTGAAAAGACGAACAAACGGGGCAAGATCCTGCAGGTGGATTTGCGACCCTTTGTCAGCTCGAGCGTAGCAGACACGGATGGTTTCAGGGTGATTTTTGATTGGGGGCAGGGATATATCAATCCCTTGACCCTGCTGAATTCCGTGTGTCCGGATTTGTCTCCAATACATTTTTCCATGGTCAAAACGCGTCAGATTATGTAATACATTATGATGGGTTGACGATGTGCACAACAAAGCGGCTTCCTCCGAGGAGGAAGCCGCTTTGTTGTGCGATGTTCTTACCGGTCAATCCCTGTTTTTTTCCTTCAGCCAGTCGAGGATTTCGTCATCCTCCTCTCGGACCGGAGGTTGCGGGGAGGATTCTCTGGAGTGCTCTTTCGTGGTTTGCCGTGCGGGTTTGCGGCGGATGAAAATAAGGATGATGATCAAGAGAAGGGTGACGCTGACAATGGTCAGCAGCCCATAGGTGACCACCTGGGTCAGGGATTGGTGGATGCTTTCCAGTTCTGAGCGGGATTGTTCCTTGAGTCCTGCAAGGGTGGCGTTGATATTTTCCAGAGATGAAAGGTGGCCAATGGTTTTCGTCTTCTGGGAGGAAATGACCTCTTTGACCTCCTCGATCTCTTTCTGCTGGTTCGATAGACTGCTTTGAGCGAGGTTGATCTGTTTTTGCAGTTTGATGATCAGTTCGTCCTGGTTGGTAACGGTTGCCTGGAGACTGGCAATGTTTTTTTCCAGCCCATCATCCCTTTGTGTCAGCTGGGCATGTTGCTTGTTCAGGAGATCCTGTTGTTTACGTTCGATCGTGTCGATAGCAGCAAGAAATTCTTTTTTCTGATCGGCGAGTTCAGCAAGGATGGTTTCATGTTTTCGAGCGGTTTCTGCCTGAATCTTTTTGATCGCCGCAATCTCCTGACCAAGGGTTTCCCCGGTTTCCAGGCTGGTCGTATTCAGGGTATTGATGGCGTCCAGGGCGGTGAGAATATCCTGGCCGTGTGTCAACGAGGTTTCGCTGAGTTCTTCCAGGGCTTTTGCAAGCGTTTCTCCATGTTCCTTGAGGGAATCCGATAGTTGCTGGAGTTCATAGATCTGGTTCTGGATGGCCAGGATTTTGGATTCTCCGGCATCTTCCAGAGGGAGGGTGGTATTTTGCCCGGATGTCAGGGTGGGAAGAATGGTCAGAAAAAGAAGCAGCGTGAGGATTTTTCGGAGCATGGCCGTTGCCTCGTGGAATATCGGAAAGGTTTCGATGGATTGTGAACCAATGCCCATAACCACAAGCTGTGCATTTGTCCAAGAAAACAAGGTCTGAAACTGGGCAGGAGTTTGAATGAAAAAGGTCTTCCAGGATGTCCTGGAAGACCTTTTTCGGTTGTTTGGGCAGTCTTATTGTTTAGCGGGTCTGATAGGCACCGGTGATGACGACCACAACCCGTCTGTTCTTTTGTCGTCCATCGGCTGTGTCATTCGTCGCGATGGGACGTTCCTCACCGTAGCCAAGGGCCTGGATGATGGAAGGATCCACGCCGAATTTCTCGTTCAGATAGGTGACTACGCTCTGTGCACGCTCCTTGGAGAGCTTCTGGTTGTACGAGGCAGCGCCCTGACTGTCGGTATGGCCTTCGACCACTGCGGTGACACCGGGATGGTGAATCAGGAACATGGCCACTTCTTCCAGCCTGTGGTGATATTTTTGCTTGATGTCGGCCTTGTTCAGGTCGAATTCGAGCTCCAGGTCGATGGTGATGGGCAACGGGCATCCCTGGGCATCCACGGCGAAATCGGCCGGTGTTTCAGGACAGGCATCCAGGTAATCGGGCACACCGTCGCCGTCGGTATCCAGAGGACAGCCGACATAATCGACCTGGACCCCAGCAGGTGTATCCGGGCATTCATCCATGTAATCGAAGACACCGTCACCGTCCGAATCAAAGGGGCACCCCTTGGCATCCACGGCAACGCCCTGGGGCGTACCCGGGCACTGATCCTTGATGTCGGACACTCCGTCCTGATCACTATCCGCTGCGATGCTGTAAAAAACTTCCTGAACAAAGGCGGCCCGATTGTCCTGATTTTGCAGTTCCTCGAAGGTCGTGTTTTCCGAGCAAGCATTCAGGGAAGCGATTTCGTCCAGAAGCTTTTGGTTCTTTGCGGTCTCTGCAAGGCTGATTACATGGATACATAGATTGGGATGATGTTTTTCATATAACGCCCTGGCTGCCTGGATGGGATCTGTACCCTGGTTGTTCCCTCCGTCAGAGATGAGGATCAGAGCCTTGGAGTCAGGCGTGCATTCGATAGTGGAACTCATGGCTGTGATACTTTCTCCAAGTGGGGTCGGATTACCCATGAATCCCCAGGTGAGGATATCGGTGGGAATGGTATCAATGGCCTGTCCATAGGACATGGTATTGTAAACGGCAGGTTCGGCATAGGTCTTCAGCGGTGCCAGGGTATTCAAGGAGGAGATGTAACCCAGCTCGGGAATGTGTCGGTTGAGCTGGGACAGGATCTCCTTGGCCAGAACGATCTTGGTCTTTCCGCTGTCCTGGTATTCCCAGCCCATGGAGCCGGAACTGTCGACAAGAAAGATGAAATTATCGATTTTGGGAACCAGATCCATGGCGGATACCGAACTCAAACCGCCATATATGAAAAAAAACGCTGCAAACAAAAGGGGAAGTAGTTTTTTTCGCATGTGCAAAAACCTCCTTTGGATGGTTGTGAATCAAATAGTATCTGTCGATCAATCCGTTATAGCGGGTATTTCTTCTTTATAGACATGGATGTCCTGTTGGGGAAAGGGGATGCTGATGCCTTCCGCGTCAAAGCGTTTTTTGATCGTTTCATGAAGATCGAAATATACGGCCCAGTAATCCTCGGTTTTGACCCACGGTCTGACGGCAAAGTTCACGCTGCTGTCGGCCAATTGGATCAGACCGATGATCGGCGACGGATCCTGGAGAATACGGGAATCCTTGGCCAGGATATCCGCCAGGACCTCCTTGACCTTGTCGATGGGGTCTGCGTAGCTGACACCGACGGTCATATCCACTCGCCGGATTTCTTTCATGGAATAATTGACGATATTGTCCGAGAGCAGTTTGCCATTGGGAATGATGATGACCTTGTTGTCGGGTGTTTTGGCCGTAGTGGAGAAAATCTGGATATGTTCGACAGTTCCTGCCGTTCCCGCGCCTTCGAAGTAGTCACCTACACGGATGGGGCGAAAAGTGACGATCAGGACTCCGGCAGCAAAATTCGACAAGGAGCCTTGCAAAGCCAGGCCAACAGCCAAACCTGCGGCACCCAGAACAGCGATGAGTGAGGTGGTCTGAATTCCCAGGGCACCCAGGGAGGCAACAATGACCATGATCAACAATGCTACATAGGACAGGTCGAGAACAAAGGGGATAATGGTGGCATCGACACCCGATCGGGTCATGGTTTTGCCAAGGAATTTTTTTATCATTTTGGCAATCCACCGACCTATCACAAAGATGAAGATGGCCGCGAGAATTTTCAGACCGTACAGGGTGGCCAGGTTTTGCAGAGTGGCCAGCAAGGAGTCGATGTCGACCATTGAAATACCTCCGGATAAGGTTGAAGCGTACACTGATTGCTCGGGTAGAGAACAAAATTGTCAGGGCCAAGAAGTACGTATTGTTGATGGTTACCGGTTTTCAGAAAGGATTGCAAAGAAAAAACGTAAAAAAGAGAATTTGTTCATCCAATTACGGATTCGTAGGCCCAGCGAAATCTGAATGTATCAACCAATCGGATTTCGATTTGCACTCGCGGGTAAGAGTAAAGCTGTATCGCTTGCTGTAGTCACGTCCGATTCCCAAAGATTGCATCGGGTCTGCCGGACACAATCTGTCCGTTTTTTCGGGAGGATGAGGTTGCTTGATAAATAAAGATTGATATATCAATAGGTTGAATGTGGCATGATTTTTTCAAACATCCCGGCCATACGCTGCAATATCCTGAAACCATACCGGGAGGTAGATTCATGCCGACTTCAAAAGAACGAAGACGGTTCAAACGATACCGATACACAACTCCAGTTGAACTGCGATACGAGAATAAAGGCGATATTCATGATGGAGAAATGAGAAATTATAGTGATAAGGGAATGTGTATTACAACCGATGAATTTTTTAAGATAGATAACAACGTGTATATACGAATGAAGGAATATCATCCAGGACGAAAAGGTGTCAATTCTTATGAATGGTATGGTGGAAAAGTATGTTGGACTCGAAAGGAACAAAGTGATACCACTAAAATTTCCATAGGCATACAATTTCCTTATCCCATGATCTACTGAAAATTATGGGATAAGGAGTGCGTTGAGGGGGCTATGACTCGTTAAGGGTCTTCTTGACACCATCCACAGTGGTGACATCCACCAACGTGATGGTGAATTCAAGTTCTTCGCCAGCCAAGGGGTGGTTGGCATCAATGGTGATGATGTCGTTTTCCATAGACAGGATGATTCCCGGCAGCTCGTCCCCCTCGGGAGTTCGCAGGATAAGTTCCTGACCCGGTTTGATCCTTCCCACGGGGGGCATTGATTCCTGGGGAATGGTAATGATTCTGTCATCCCGGTAGTCGCCATAGCCTTCATCCGGGGGTATGCGGATGGTTCTGGTTTCTCCCTGGGCCATGCTCCGGACGGCGTTTTCCAGTTTTTCCAATATTTCGTGATTGCCCAGACAGACGGGCATGGGGTCGCTTTCATACGTGGACTCGAAGATATCGCCGTCCACGAGTTTGCCTTCAAAATGAATGGATACCAGGGTACCATCGGGGAGTGCTGTCATGATCATTAATTCCTTAAGGCATTTCGTGCCGGTTGTTTGTTCTGAAGTCGTGGTCGTGCAACGTCATTTTTTCAAAAATGACAAGCAGATGTGCTGATGTCAATCCTCGTGCCTTTCATTTTTTCTTTTCTATCTTCTGAATAACCAAACCAACAGCGACACGACCAGGGAAATAACAACACAGGTGGTGATGGGAAACCAGATTTTCACGTTTTCCTTGTGGATCAGGATATCCCCTGGAAGTCTTCCCAGGGGAAGTCTGCTCACGAGGGGCCAGGCAAGGCCAAGGGCCACAATGATCAGGCCGATGATGATCAGGGAGCGTTGCATGATTTTTTCGAGAATGTTATGATATAATGGTCTGAACAACGTGTGATTGTGGCAATGGATCAGTGGCCCAGTCAACAGGAAGGCGAACTGTTTTCCTGGCCTTGTTGGTGAACAGCAGATAGCCGTTATCCCGGCCGTAGCAATAAAGCCCTTTGGTTACGGCCACATCCTGGGTGCAATACTCGATGATCTTGTCCAGTTTTCCCTGCTTCCACCAGGTAAGCGCCTGAAGCCCATCAGCGGATTTTTTTTCTCCCAAAGTGGATGCGGCCAGATGGTCCAGAGAAAGCCGGTAACCCAGCCTTTGGTGCACATGCTCGAGGATATCCAGGGTGGGCAGGGCGGTAAAATCAAAATCAGTCAACCCTGATAGAACCTTATAGTCAAACCGTTTGATATTGAATCCTACCATCAAATCCATCTTCTTCAGGTCTGCTGCAAGGGCTGTCATCTCTTCCTGAAGATAGCTTGTATAGGCATCCTTCAATGAGTCATAGACCACCACGCAGCTGACGCCCATTTTGTGGGCCCTGTTCCATCCTCCGACTTCTTTGGCTGAACGCCGGGTTTCAATATCCAGAACACCATACCGCAGGGATCGTGGCGCGGACGACGAGTTGACGCGCTGAATCTTTTTTTGGTGGTTGGTAACTGAGATGGTCGGCGTAGAGGATACATCGTTTTTCTTGATCAGCACGGGTTTTCGAATCGTTGAAGCAGGTTCCGAGCGCATTCGGATCAGAACCTCTCTGGCAGCATGTTTGTCGATCGGGCGATTGCCGGAGCCGCATTTGGGGGAATGCACACAGGCAGGACATCCTGTTTCGCAGGGACATGATTCGATGACCTGCAGGGTTCTCTCTAAGAGTTCCCTCCCTCGGGAAAAGGCCTGCCGGCACAGCCCGGCCCCTCCTGGGGTACCGTCGTAGATGAATACGGCTGCGGTTTTCGTCTGGGGATGGCAAGGAATGGAGATGCCCCCGAGGTCGTTACGATCCGTGAGCACGAGGAGCGGCAAAATGCCGATGGCCGCATGTTCGCAGGCATGGATACCGCCCATGAAATGAAGATTCTTTTGCTCCAGAGAATGTCTGACTGCATCCGGGATGTCGAACCAGATCCCCTCGGTCTCGAAGACGAGAGGGGGGAGATCCAGGGGGACCATGCCCAGAAACCGGCCGTTGTTGGATCGTTTTTCGTATTCAACGACCTGTTCGGTGATCGTGAGGCGTCCCAGGGAGAGTGTCGTGGACCAGACGGATTTTTGGTCGGTTATTTCGAGAATCTCTGTTGTCTTGGAGGTTCGGGGACGGGTATGGTAGTTGACCTTTTTTCGGGTGGCAAAGGCTGTGGATGATTCAAGGTCCAGGGACTCAATGACATAGGTTTTTGTGTTGTGCAGATAGACTGCGCCGGGGTGGGTTTCATGAAAGGCCCGCATTGTGTCGATCTGGCCGATGACTTCGCCGGAACGGGTATCGACAATGGAAAATCTGTTTCCCGAACCGCGCAGGCTGACATGGCGCTGCGGGTATTTTCGGGAAGCATACCATGTACCGCCATCTTCCGAGCGAAGCAGTTTCCCCCTGGATTCCAACGCAGCCAGGGTTTTTTGCACCGCGTCATTTCGGGCAAAGGACTCTTCCTGCCCAATGGGCATATCTGCCGCTGCGCAGACAATATGCGAGTCCATGATGAACGGATTGGCAGGATTGATCACAGCGGCCTCGGGGGGCATGGCAAAGAATTCTTCGGGATGGCGCATGAAATACTGATCCATGGCATCTTCGTGACCGATAAGGATGACAGCGGACTTTTTGCCGGCCCGTCCGACACGTCCGGCCCGTTGCCAGGTGGCCATGATCGACCCGGGATAGCCCACCAGGATGCACAGATCCAGGGCACCGATGTCGATGCCCAGTTCCAGGGCGCTGGTACTGACCACGGCCAAAAGTTTGCCGCTGACCAGATCGTTCTCGATGGCCCGGCGTTCCTCGGGCAGATAACCGGCCCGGTAGGGACTGATCCGTTTCCCGAGTTCTCCGGCCTTGTTGGCCGCCCATACGGAAATGAGCTCGGCCATTTTCCGGGATTGTGTAAAAACAAGGGTCCTGAGCTTGCGGGCCAGGGCAGCCTGCAACAGAACAATGGCGGTATTCGAGGTTCCGGCGCTCAGTCCGTCCAGAAAGACACAATGTCGTTTGGAGGTCGGAGCGCCGCTTTCATTGACAACCTCCACATCCAGATCGGTCAATGTCGAGGCGAGTTCTCCCGGATTGGCAATGGTGGCCGAGGAAAAGATAAACGTGGGCTGTTTCCCGTACGCCGCGCAGATGCGTCTGAGCCGTCTGAACACCCAGGCCATATGTGATCCCATGACCCCGCGATAGGTATGCACCTCGTCCACGACGACAAAATCCAGATTGCTGAAAAAACGCTGCCAGTTGCCATGATAGGGCAGAATGCCCAGATGGAGCATGTCCGGGTTGGTTACCAGAATGCCGGGCGGATTCTTTTTGATTTTTGTTCGGTGCCAGGAGGAGGTGTCCCCGTCATAGATGGCTGCCAGAGGGTTTGGAAGCCCCAAAAGATGAGCGGTAAGTTTCTTCAGGTTCTTGAGCTGATCCTGGGCAAGGGCTTTGAGAGGAAACAGAAACAACGCCTTGGAATCCGGGTTGTGCAAAAGTGCATCCAGGATCGGCAAGGCATAGATGAGTGTCTTGCCGCTGGCCGTGGGGGTGGCCGCGACGCAATGTTTTCCCGAGCGGATCAGATCGATGGCCCTGGCTTGGTGAGAGTAGAGATGCGTTATTCCCCGGCTCGTGAGCATGGTTTCTATTTGAGGATGCCAGGAGAGGGCCGGATGAGCGTAAATAGCCTCGTGATCCGGGAGGATGTGATGGTGAACCAGGTCGGTGGCAAGGGACGGGTATTTTTTGAGTTTAGAGATATAGTCATCGATCATTGAGCAAACCTGCTGGGCTCGGTAGGCCTTTTTTTATTGAGGGATTGCGCTGTGCGCCGGATTGGGATAATTATGAAAATAACTGAGGCGGTTTGTTTTTGCCTCCATGCGACGGATCTTTGAAATAGGAACACCCGGAAATAATTCGGTGCAACGGGTTCCATTGTCAATCTTTGAGAACTCTGAACATTCAATCCTTCAACAAGGGGGGCTGTCATGTCCGAGAAGAAGTATCGTATCCAAACGGCCTGTCCGCAGTGCGGATGCAGTGCTGCGGCCGTTATGACCGATGAAGAGATTCGAAAGCGGTATGGGGATGCTCCGAACATTCATGTGACCTGTGACAAATGCAGGGCCGAGTATGAGGCCAAAATGGCGGATGCCTGTCCGGAATGGGATGAGGCATGCAAGATGGACAAACAGGGTAAGGCATAAACAACATAGGACAGATGATCAAAGGTCATCCAGGTATCGGAATTCTCCGAGAATGGTGATGGTTTCCAGGAAATTCCGGAAAATGACCGTACCTGGATGACGTAACGTATCATCATTTGACATGGTGGGAACGTATGAAAAAATATTTTTTTGTTTTTTGGATGTTTCTTTGTATTCCGAGAGCCTTTGCCGGAGGAGAACTCCAAATCGGTCAGGAATTCCCCGGGCTTCTTTTGTCCAGTCCGACTGAACAGGCTGATGTTGGATATCTCGAGATTTCTGCCAAGAATGAAAAGTTCGGCATTGGTGACATCGACGCGGATCTGGTCGTGGTGGAGTTTTTCAGCATGTACTGTCCCCATTGTCAGCATGAAGCCCCGTTAATGAACAAGGTTTTTGATCGTCTCAAGGCAGATAATCTTGCATCCCGGGTCAAGATGATAGGCATCGGTATCGGAAACTCAGCCTATGAAGTGAGTATCTTCAAAAAGAAGTTCAACATCTTATTTCCGCTCTTCGAGGACGAGGATTTTAGCTGGCACGAAGAGGTCGGGCAGGTGGGGACCCCGTATTTCGTCTTTGTCAGCCTCAAGGAGAATTCGCCCAAGGTCGTTTTCACCCATCTCGGCCGTCTGGACAGTCTCACCTGGGTTGTGAAACGGATCAAGGAACATCTGTAGGTGTTGTCAGTGATTTTTTGTAAGCAAAAACAGATCGAAGGGAGGTAGGATCATGAAACGATGCGCATGCCTGGTCTGCCTGATTCTCATCATCGGAGGCGTTCAGGGCTGGGCCGCTCAATACACCGAACAACCCATGTACAGGACCGGGCATCTCAAGCCCCTGGACAGCGTGCTCAAGGTCAAGGTCGGGGATATGGCGCCGGATTTCATCCTTCCTGCAATAGATGGCACCCGGGTTTCCCTGAGCGATTACAGGGGAAAAAAGCATGTCATGCTCTCTTTTGTCCCCGCGGCCTTTACCCCGGTGTGTTCTGACCAGTGGCCGGGATATGATTTGATTCGTGACGTTTTTGAAGCGCACAACACCATTCTTCTCGGCATAAGCACAGATAACGTTCCCAGCCTGTATGCCTGGACACAAGCCATGGGCGGGCTGTGGTTCAAGGTGCTTTCGGACTTCTGGCCTCATGGTCAGGTAGCAACCACCTATGGGGTGCTCAGGTCCGACGGGACTGCGGAGCGGGCCATCTTCATCATCGATAGCAAAGGAATCATTCGATATATCGATGTGCAGGATATCAATTTCAGACCGAAGCTCAAACCGATTATCGAATCGCTGGAAAAATTGAAATGACCATGATCGTTTTTGTGGTCGGATGAGGTTTTTATCGCATACAAGCTGGAAGGAGAGCAGGCGATCTCAACCGTTCAGACAGGGAGATGCTGCAATCCGGACAAAAAATATGACAGGAGCTTGGATTGATACGCTCATTGATTATCCTCTGTTTTGTCACGGGATGGCTCGGATGGGCTGTTCCCGATACGGTTCGGGCCGAGTACAAAGGAAAACTTTCAGGTGAGCAGTTCGTGGACATTGTCAGCGAAACAGCATCACGTGTGGTGGTGGTCAATTTCTGGGCGACATGGTGTGGTCCATGCCGACAGGAATTTCCTGCGCTCATGTCACTTCGTAAACGGTATGAAGACAGGGATCTTCTGCTTTTGGGGATTTCCCTGGATTATAACCCCGAAGCGGTTAAGTTTTTTGTCGATCAGGTTGGGTTCAACTATCCCATTTATGTCGACGGGGGAGAAATCGCCTCTGCCTTCAATGTATCTGCCATACCGCGACTGCTTGTGTTTACCGATGGTGAACTTCAAGCCAGTCACGTAGGGTATATCCCCGAAAATACCCTTAACAAGGTAATCAAGTCGCTCATTGAATCCGCCAAAAAGGGAGGGGAATCATGAAAAAAATGTGCATTGTTTTTTGTATAGTCGGTGGCATGTTCCTGCTTGTATTCCCGGCACTCTCCAGTGCCCAGATTATGGACAAAGTAAACACTCCGTTTCAGATCTGTTGTGTGGGTGAAAGGGATAATGCCGATGCATTGGCCAAACGACTTGTTTCGATTATTCCCGGTTTGCAGACGCGTGTTGACAGGGAATCCCGTCAGGACTCATTGGGGAACGATGTTTCCTATTATGCCCTGTATGTTTGGCATCCGGAAATGACCGCCCAGGACATTTGTGAAGAACTGGGAAACAAGGAGTGTGCCTGTTGTCGGGAAAAGGAGAGGGACCAGTGCCCAGATGATGCAAAGGACGGGATTGGAACCGGAGACTAGACCGGGATGGCTGCCTTGAAATTCCCAGAGACCATTCTGGTCAAAATTGGGCGGGCTCTTTGCTGGTTCGCCGTGTAATGAGGTGGGGTTGTTCGATCCCTTTGACTCCAAAGGATATCGCGTTGAACTTGCACGCCTGGTAGCATTTGAGGCATCGGATGCATTCCAGGCTGTTCGGGGTCTCGTAGAACCTGACCCCCATGGGGCAGACTGTTTCGCAGGCCCTGCAATGGGTACACGCCTCTTTGTCCCAGCGCATGGTGAATAGACTGACCTTGTTGAAAAGGGAATAAATAGCCCCAAGGGGACAGAGTGTCCGGCAGAAGGGCCGGCTGGTAAAGACCATCCAGATCAGCAGCAGGATCAGGATGGTCAACTTGTTGAAAAAGATTCCCCCAATCAAGTCTTGCAGCTCCGGTCGCAGGAACATGAGCGGAATACCGGCTTCCAAGGTGCCTGCCGGACAGATGTATTTACAGAACCATGTGGAGCCGATGCCGAAGTCGTCCACGATCACAAGGGGAAGAATGATCACGAACAGGGCAAGCACCACGTATTTTATCCACGTAAAGGGTTTGTAGATGCCGAATTTCGGGGAGGGGATCTTGTACATCAGATCCTGGAAAAATCCGAACGGGCAGAGCCATCCACAGGGCATCCGTCCGATCAGGCTGCCGATGATGCCGAGAAAACCGATCACATAGAACCCGAATCGATACTGACCGCTGGCCAGTGTCAACCGGATGGAGGCCAGAAAGTTCTGAAGCGCGCCAATGGGGCATCCCCCTACCGCAGCCGGGCATGACCAGCAATTGAGACCGGGAACACATACGGATTTGAGTTTGCCCGTATAGATTCCGGATGCGCCAAAGGGAAAGAGCCAATAGGCATTGGTGAGAAAGGTGGCCAGGATTTGAACGACTCGTCTGGTCATAGTCTCACCCTATTCCGATACAGCTCAGGCAGAGGGTCACACCCTTTTCAAAAACCCCATCCACGTCACCGAGATTGATGCCAAGAACAAACAGGATCAGAAAGAAGAACAAAATCAGGTAGGAGATTACAGCAAAACGTTTGGGCATGATCAGAGTTCTCGCTTGGTTATCCTGGCTAAGCCGGGTGATTGAGAAGGCAACTCACCGATGATACGAGAAAGAAGCAGATAGTCTGCATAAATACGTCATCGTCATCGGGTTCAGGATGACGTGTTTTTGTATCCAGGACATCATAGAAATGAAATTTGTTTTTATTGACTTTTAAAAAAATACGCAAGCCTTGAGCGGAAAAAAGCTGTTTCTTGCCGCATTCTTCCTTGCCCCCGGCCTGCGGCACGTCTATAGCCGGGTGCATGACAAATCTCTTTGCGTTTCCAAATTCTTTGCGCCAACCCCGGTTTTTGCCCATGACCCGGGCGGAGATGGACCAGCTTGGATGGGAGGAACTCGACATCCTGCTCATCAGCGGCGACGCGTACGTCGACCATCCCTCCTTTGCCATGGCCCTGCTCGGTCGGCTCTTGATCGCCCATGGTTTCAGAACCGGCATTGTCACTCAGCCCAGGTGGGAGACTGTTGACGATATCCAGGTCATGGGGCGTCCTCGGCTTTTTGCCGGTATCGGAGCCGGGGCTCTTGACTCCATGCTCGCTCATTACACGGCCTTTCGCAAAAAACGGTCTGATGATGCGTACACTCCGGGGGGCAGGGCCGGGGCAAGGCCCAATCGTGCCTGTATCGTTTATACCAATGTGGTACGCCGGGCCTTTGCCGGGCTCCCTGTTGTTCTCGGTGGGATCGAGGCCTCTTTGCGCCGGATCACCCATTATGATTTCTGGACCGACAAACTGCGTAAGCCGATCATCCTCGATGCCAAGGCAGATATGGTCGTCTATGGCATGGGTGAACGGGCCCTGGTGGAAATAGCCTGCCGGCTCGACAAAGGGCTCGACCTGTCAGGCATTCATGGAACGGTCTCCCTTGACGTGCCTGTGCCTGATACTGCTGCATGCGAAACCCTGCCATCTCACGAATCCATGGTTAACGATCCGTTTTTGCTGATGCGGGCAACCCTGGCCCTGGAACGACTTGTCCATCAGGGAAACCGATGGGCTGTGCAGCAGGTTGGAAACCGCACCGTGGTGCTGACGCCTCCCGCTGTTCCCCTTGGTCAGCGGGAAATGGACGCGTTGTACGCCCTTGACTATGCCAGAAAGGCTCATCCCCGGTATCCAGAAAAAATCCCGGCAGAGGCCATGATCGGGGATTCCATCACCAGTCACAGGGGGTGCGGGGGTGGGTGTTCATTTTGCACCCTGGCCCTGCACCAGGGGCGCAGGATTTCTTCCAGAAGCCGCCGATCCATACTCAATGAAGTGGATCGCATGTCCAACCTGCCAGGATTCAAGGGGAATATTTCCGATGTGGGTGGTCCAAGTGCCAATATGTGGGGTGGAAAGTGCACCCGGAAACAGGGAGCGTGTAAGCGACCCAGCTGTATGACCCCGACCATCTGTCCCCATTTCAGGGTCGATCAGAAGGCGCATCTGGATATGCTCAGGTCGGTGCAGGCACGTCGCGGTATTCGCAATGTCCGGGTGGCCAGCGGGGTGAGGTTCGATCTCGCCCTTGAGGATATGCAGGCATTGACCGGTTATCTGGATGATTTTGTCGGGGGCCAGCTCAAGATCGCCCCCGAACATGTCTGTGGTCATGTTCTGAAACTGATGCGCAAGCCTGGTCACGCTCTCTTTGAACGGTTTTTGGATATTTTCACCAAACAGGCCGTCAAGACGGGCAAAAAACAATACGTTATTCCCTATCTCATGAGTGGTTTTCCCGGGACAACGGATAAGGATATGCGAGAACTTGCTCTCTGGCTCGCCCAACGGGGCTGGCGGCCAAGGCAGGTTCAATGCTTCATTCCCATCCCCGGAGCCGTGGCAACTGCCATGTTCTATACCCGACGTGCACCTGACGGAACACGAATCCCCGTGGCCAGAACCGATGCCGAGCGCCTCAGACAGCACCATATCCTCATACCTGTAGATACAAGAAAGAGGAACCCCCAGCCCGTTCCAAGGACACGATCCGTGAAGTCCGGATGCGTGCCGTGTCGGAATGGACGCAGGAAAAAGCACTGACTCCGACTTTTCCATGCGAAAACATAGGGCCGGTTCGGGATATCCGAACCGGCCCTATGCATGGTACGAGAATGTTTTGGAGCTACATTTCTTTTTTCTTCCCCGAACTCATCTGCAACCCGATGCCTTCGAAGAAGTAGAAGATGGCGAATCCCCACAGCAGGGTGTAAATAACATAGAAGACGAGGGAAAAGGTGAGCACCCCGGCCTTGCTCGTCGAACTCTGGGGAACGACCCCGTAGAAATTATACCCCACTTCGATCCCCCGTTTGATCACTTCGGTCGTGAACTTGGCGGCCTTGAAATCCTTATCCTGCTTGAGAGCGATATCCAGGGCCATGCAGGTCTTCCACCAGACAAAAAGGGCCATTCGTCCGGGCATGGAGTATGTGTCCTCGAGGATCTCGTTCTTGTTGTTGAACATGGCCTCGGAATCATCAATGGCCTGGTTCAGAAGGGTGGAGAGGTCTCCCGAGACCGTGACGGATGTTGCATCTGCCGTGGCGGAAATACCGGCTTTGTTCAGGATGAGGGCACTCTTGCCGGCCAGGTCGGCGGTTCTCATCTCCAGGTTCAGATCGATGGCATGCCCTGTGTACGCTTTGTTCTCCTCTCTGAGTCGGGGAAAGTAGTTGGTCGAGCCCTTGGCAATGGAGTTGAACAGGTTGTCGGATGCGTGGAAGGCGTTCACCTTTTCGCCATGCGCGCCTGTAAAGACGGGCGTGAACATATAGGCAAGAACGCCGAAAAAGATCACGGAGAGCGTGATTCCCATGGTGAAGTGCTTTTTGTCGTATACGAGCATGATTACGCCTCCCCTCTGAGAAGATTGAGGTTACCGAGGAATTTGCCAATGACCCAGACGGCAAAGAACCCGATAATGGCAAAAAAGGCCCAGTTGCCGACATTGTTCAACACGGTCGTTGCGGTGTCGGAAATGGTGATGATCTTCATTTCCCCGAGCTTTCCCGGCAAGGAAAAGAGTCTGTTGATGAATCCGGCCAGAATGGCTGTGGCATAAAACCCCCGGATGTAGATGCCCTTGACGATTTTGGTGGTCAATGCGCCCACCTGGATACCGATCAGGGAGCCGATGAGCATGCCCATGGCCAGGGTATAGAAAATGAACCCGTAGATGGCATACTGGCTGATGGAAGCGAAACCGGCCGTGAAAATGATCTGCAGGATATCGGTTCCAACGGCAGTGAACGAAGAAACGCCCAGGACGTAGACAAACATGGGGAAGGTCACGAATCCTCCCCCCACACCCATGATTGCAGCGAGAAAGCCGACAATGGTGCCGCACAGGGCCACGAACCAGGCCGAGATTTTTTTGCCGCCCGGAAAGAGATCCTGATCAAAGGTGATCATGGGAGGAATGACAGTGGACTGCAATTTCGCAGGTAGCCCGGGGCCTTCAGTTGCGGCCTTTTTTGCGGTCCCAGCGGGCTTGGCATCAGCTTTGCGCAGCTTGAGAAAATCCATCATGGCGTAGATTCCCAGAAAACCGAGCAGAACAACATAGATGATGCTGATAAAGGTATCACTCATGACCGGATTGAGTTCGTAAATCCAACGGTTTAAAATACCGCCGGCAAAGACCCCGCCCATGGAACCGACCAGGAAGGCGACGGCCAGGGCCACGGAGACGTTTCCGAGTTTTCTGTGGATGGTCGTGCCCATGATCGCCTTGGCAAAAATGTGGAAGAGGTCTGTTCCCACAGCCAGGATCCCCTTGATTCCAGCGCTCATCAGGGCCGGGGTGATGATAAATCCGCCTCCTGCACCAATGCATCCGGTTATCAGACCGGCGCACAAGCCGATAAGCATGGAGGCAACGAAAATTCCCGGTGTATAAAAGGCGGGGGCATAGGCCTTTTTGCCTCCTAGAATGGCGGGAAGCTCCGAGGGATCAACTGCTGCAAAGGCAATGGATACGAGAATGATCGGAATGACCATAAATGCAAGCAAGCGCATTTTTTTCTTGTTGTGCAGGATGGACATGGACGTTTCGTAATCCCAACGCGCATGTGCCGTTGTCGCTGCCATGAAAGCGGCGTACATTTTTCTTCCAAAAGCCATAAGTCTTCCTCCTTGGATAATTCGTGATGAATTTTAATGCAGATCAATATAATGTGAGTGGTGCGAACCTATTTTTTTCTTTCAGCCTCCTTTTTGAGCTGGAGTGTTTTTCTTTCGTGAAGAAGTCTTTTGTGGTAGGCATCTTCGAGTTTGAAGAGTAGGTCGTCGATATCTGTTGGTTTCATGAGATAATCAAAAGCGCCAAACTCCATCCCCTCCAGTGCAGCTTCAATATTGGCATGTCCCGTGAGCATGATCACCTCGGTCAACGGGAATTGTTTCTTTATCTCCACCAATGTTTCAATTCCATCCATGCCCGGCATCTTGACATCGAGAACAACAATGTCTCGAGGGTTTTCCTGCATCATTGAAAGAGCCTCGTTACCTCCGGAGGCTCCGGATATTGTGACTTTCCGTTTGGTGAGCCGCTTGATGAGAGTCGTTCTGAAATCATCCTCGTCATCCACGATCAACACGGTGAAATTTCGTTCCATGGCTGTTACCTCCCGTCAGGGATGGCTTTGTTGATCTTTGCGATCAGTTCTCCAAGATCACACGGCTTGGTCAGATAATCCGTGGCTCCATATTTGAGACCTTCCTCGGCCGCCTGCTCCGAACCATGTCCGGTGAGCATGATGACGGGAATATCCGGAGCCATTTTTTTGATGATCTTGAGAACCTCGATCCCGTCCATGTCCCCGAGTTTCAGATCGAGAACCGCGATATCGAAATCCTTTTTTCTGAGCACCTGCAGAGCCTCGGTTCCTGTCAACACCCCTGTGACTTTGATATCGCGTCGGGCCATGCGTTTGGCCAGGACATTTACGAACCCCTCTTCGTCATCAACGAGCAACAGGGCTATGGATTCATCAGATGGAGTCTCTTTCATGGTTTAATCCCAGGATTGTCGTGAAGTTATTTCCCGCATCTGGGCCTCGATAATCTTTTCTTCATGCGTGAGTTTCTTGGTTTTGGCCTCAGCTATTTTGGTCATCAGCTGATCGATGTCACAAGGCTTCATCAGGTAATCAAAAGCCCCCATCTTCATGCCGTCTATGGCCGATTCCACAGTGGCATGACCGGTGAGCATGATGACCTCGACCAGGGGAAACTCCTGTTTGATGGCCTTGAGCGTTTCGATCCCGTCCATTCCCGGCATTTTAACGTCCAGAACCGCCACGTCGATTTGATTGTTTTCAGACAGAATATCCAGGGCTTCTTGTCCGCTGTAGGATTTCACGACTACGATTTCCCGTTTGCCAAGCCGTTTGGCCATGGTCTGTACAAAACCATCTTCATCATCGATCAAAAGAATAGTTGTCGCCATATACTCCTCCTTTGTTAATTGCCTTATTGGGTCACTGGAATGCGAATGTGAAATATCGTTCCCTTGCCGACCGCACTGTTGACTGAGATTTCACCGCCAATTTTATTGATGATCCCATAGCAGATGGACAAGCCGAGTCCGGTTCCCTTGCCAACGGCCTTGGTGGTGAAAAAAGGATCGAAAATTCGTTGGAGATTTGCCTGCGCAATGCCGGAACCTGTGTCCGCAATGTCAGTGACGATCATCTGCCCTTCAAGACGGGTGGACAGGGTGATGGTTCCGCCTTTTTTGGAATCAATGGCATCGACGGCGTTGTTGATCAGGTTCAGAAAAACCTGCTGCATCTCAGAGGGAGACACGTGCACACTCGGGAGGTTTGGTGCGAGATTGCTGATGATTTCCACATTCCCGTATCGGGCTTTTTTTTCAGAAAGTCCCACGACTTCCTCGATAATCGTGTTCAGCTGGACATCCTGAACACGCGAATCGATTTTTCGGGCAAAACTCAAAAGCTTGTGGGTGATATCCTTGCAACGGATGCCCTGGTTCTTGATTTGGGAGAGGGCACGTTGATATTCCTTGAAATTTTCACTCTCCTTGAAGTCTTCCTCATCAAGAATATCTTCCATCCATCCGGCTTCCTCAACCATGATGGCTACCGGGTTATTGATCTCATGGGCTATGCCGGCGGCCAATTCTCCAAGAGATGCCAATTTCCCGGCCTCGATGATCTGTTCGTTCATCATCTCCTTTTCCTGATCGGATTTTCTGATCTGGGAAACCATTTTGCGGGAGAGGAAAATGGCCATGACAAAGATGCTGCAACTTCCCAGAAGGAAGATAATAATTCCCAGATTGCGTGTTTGATAGAGATCGGAAAAGGCGTCCTTTTCGTCCTGTTGAAAAATCAGCACCCATTTTTCATTGTTGAGCAGTGTTACCAGATACAGGGAGTGCTGATCCGAAGAATGGGATCCTTGAAAAACCCCGACACCCTCTGCAGGAATCTTCTGGGAGAGGATAGAGTGTTCAATGGTCTCGAGATCGGGTTGATCGTCCTGTAATTGGGTCTGCAGTTCTCCTTTGCGATTGACAATGAACGCCCGCCCGGTTTTTCCGATGCGAATGTTCTTGACCAGTTCATTGAACAAAACGAAATCAATGGTAGTGCGAACAATCCAGTGCTCTTCTCCAAAGGATTTTCTGATGGCAATGATAAAATGGGGCATACCCCGGATACCCAGGAAAACGTCGCTGATATAATACTCTTTTTCCATGGCCTCTTTGAACCATTCTGACTGTGAATAGTTGACGCTGCTGAGCATGAATGGCCCCACATAATCTGTCTGAATCCCCTGGGGGTTGACCAGACCGATATCCACGAAAAATGGTCCATATTCATCTCTCAGCTGTTCGAGCTTGTTCCGTAAGACATCTTCGTCATCAAGTTGCAAAATGGAACATGATTTGGAAAGAAACTGGATGTTGGCCAGTTTTTCCTTGAGGAAATTGTCGATATTCTGCTTGTGTTTCTCTACAACCTCCTGGAGGTGAGCAATGACCTTGGATTTATAGGCGTTGTTATATTTATACGATGTTATGAAGGTGATCAGAATAAGCGGGGTAAAAGAGGCGATGATCATCTTGACGATGAGATTTCGTGTAAGGTTGTTATAGTATGCTTCATCGTGGGTGATTTCTTCGCGTTTCATGTCCTATCCTTTTTCCGAATTTTCCCGGATCGTACGAAAGGTAGTTTTTCTGAGCTCATCAAGCGGTCATAACCCCACATAATCTGTGTCTGGGTGAATTGTTTTCAAAAACGCTTGGTAATTGGATGAATTGCCGAACGTTGCCGCCTTACACTTTTTTTTAAATAAATGGCAATGCCCGTGCCAAAATGTCTTTTTCTGTCAGACCTTGTTTAATTGTACGTATTAAAAGATATTCTATTCTCTGGTATATTTTTGTGAAACATTGTGAGACAAAAACTATCTTTCACTGTCAGAAAGTTTTACAGGTTGTAAAAGTATTTAACTATGCCCGTTCAAAGAATAATAATTCTGCCATGAAATCATGAAATCCACGTCCACTACATCCTATGCCCTTTTGCCATGGCAAATCATGCTGATGTTTTTCGCTGCCGGATGTTTCAGCTACGAGTACCCGCTGCCTGCAGTAACGGGGGCTTTGTTTGTATTTGCGTTGACCCGATGTTGTGCGGTGGCACCAAGGGTCATGCAGGTTGTGGCGGTGATCCTGCTCGGGTTTTTTTATACCTGGCTGCGTATCCCCCATGCTGTTAATTCGGATTTCGAGCATTTCGAAGTCGGGCAGCGAGTCGTTGTGTCCGGTCATATCCACGATACAAAATGGCGATTTTCAAATGGACTGTATCTGTTTGCCCGGGGGGTGCAGGTACACAACAAGGGTAAGAACCTTGTTCTGCCCGGGACATTTCTCATCTCGGTCGACCATGCCTCGGCGGTTCCTGTTCGTGGGCAAGGTTTTCAAGGCCAGGTTCGCATCCGACCGGTGCACTCGTTGAAAAATCCGGGATGCTGGGATGGTGAAACCTATTGGGGACACAAGGGGGTTTGGTGGCGCAGCTATATCAAGGACTTGTCATGTCTTGATTTCGAGCCTGAAGTGCCAGGTTTTTTTCAGTCCCTGCGAGCGGATTTGCGCAGGTGTGTCCTGGAGGCACTGCCACCGGGGAAGGGCAGGGCACTGACCTTGGCCCTGCTGCTGGGGGAAAGATCCGAACTCGATCGTGAGGTGTATGAACTTATGCAGCGAGCCGGCATCGTGCATTCACTGGCCCTGTCCGGACTGCACCTGGGATTCATGGCCTTTTTCGGATGGGTTCTGGCCCGGGGAGTCGGCTGGCTGTGGCCGGATGTCTACCTGGTTGTTCCCAGGCCGAAGCTTGCCGTTATTATGGGCATTCCTTTGGTGGGATTCTACATGTGGCTCGGAGGCTGGACCCCGTCACTGCTGCGGGCAGGGATTATGTTCGGGTCGTGGGGTGTTCTGTTGCTCATGAACAGATCCAGGGTGCTGATTGACGGGCTGTGCCTGGCCGTCTTGATCATTCTTCTCGGGTCCCCGGCCGAGATTTTTTCCCTCAGTCTGCAATTTTCCGTGCTCGCTGTGGGCGGAATCGTCCTTCTGGTCCCGGCAATTCAGACCCCTCTGACCAGGTGGGCAGGAAAACGTATCTTCAGGAAGCTGTTCGTCTATGTCCTCATGGTCATGGTTGTGAGTATGGTCGCTACACTGGCCGTGCTGCCCGTTCAGGTATGGAATTTTGGGACCGTAACCTTGCACCAGTACTACAATGTCATCTGGATTCCCTTGTTGGGATTCGTCCTGCTTCCTCTTGGTTTTCTCGGCCTTCTTGTATCATTTTTTCCAGGCGGAGAATGGCTGGGCTCGCTTCCCCTGCTCATAATCAATGGTATCATGGGGGCTTGCTGCGATATTCTTGAAATGGCCAAAGACCATGGCTGGCTGGAAATGGTCCAGGTTCTGCGTCCGAGATGGCCGGAACTGGTCGGGTTTTATACCCTGGCAGGTGGTATGCTGGTTGCCTGGAAGCAGTCTTTCCCCGTTCAGCGCAAATGTCTCATCGTTTTTGGGTTCAGCTTGTGCCTTCTCGTTCTGCCGACCATGGGCGGCCATTTTTTGAGGAGTGCCCAGGTTTGCAGGGTTCTGGTCATGGATACCGGCATGAGTCAGGCAGTGTATCTGGAATTTCCGGGAGACAAGCGTGTGCTTGTCGACGGGGGAGGTTCATGGAATAGGGATTTCGACATGGGAAAGGCTGTGGTCACCCCTGTGCTTACCTGGGGGAGACCACCCCGTCTTGATGCTGTGTTTTTGACTCACAGTGACTGCGATCACCTTCGAGGATTGATACATCCCCTTGGAAATTGCAGAGTTGGCGGGTTTTACTGGAATGGACACGCTCCGAAAAACACATGGGATCGGGAGTGCCTCGAAGATGCGCTCTCAAAAAACAAGGTGCCCGTTCATCTTGTTCGGGCCGGTATGCATGTGGATTTGGGAGATGGAGTGCGGATCGAGGTTGTGCATCCGCATTCCGACGCTGTCGGCATGTCCAGGAATGATGGTTCGCTGGTACTGCGGTTTCTTGTACATGGAAAAGGAGTGGTGCTTATCCCCGGAGATATCGAGGAAAAGGGCATCGCTGAATTGCTGGCAAATAACGAGAATCTTCAAGCGGAGCTGTTGATTCTTCCCCATCATGGGAGCATCTCGAGCTGGTCTGAAGAACTGTACGACCGGGTCAATCCCCGCTTGGCCGTTGCTGCTGCGGGGTGGCATAACCGATACGGGTTTCCTGACAAGGCTGTCATCGCTTCATTGGATGGGCGCGGAGTTGAGGTCCTGAGTTCGGGAAGAGATGGTGCAGTGGAAGTCGTTTGGTCAAAGCGGGATGGATCGATGATCGTTCATCCTCTGCGTTCAGCCTCTTGCAAACTACCGTGAAAGAATACCGGTACGTATGGGGCACACGAGAGGGTGGATGACACAAAGTTCATGATGTGCAATAGGTATATATACCAGGATGATAAAAAGCGAATCCAGAGGAGGACGGGGATTTTTAGAAGAATAAGGAAATACTTGAGAATGTGATCAATACAAGCTAGGAGTTCCACCTTGCCGGCGGAACTCCTAGTTTGATCGTGCATTGAGAGAGGTGGGAGCAGGTTCACGTATCCGCCCTGCTGATACGATAGAACCGATTGGGAAAACGTTACTTGGCCACGTGTGTTCGCCTCTTCTCCCAGAGTTTCATATCTTTCATTTTTTTGCGTCGTTCACGAGCCAGGGACTTGGCAACAAGGGAGGTTCCTTTTTTGTAGCCCCATTTGGCCTTGTATTCTTCAGGAGTAAGCCCGTGAGAAGCAAGATGCTTTTTGGTCAATACTTTGAAGCTCTTGCCACACTCCAGACAGATGACGCTTTTTTCTCTGATAGCTTTTTTGGGATCCACAGCCGGCTCGGCATTTGCGGCAACTTCTGCTGTATCTTCGGCGATATTACGAATTCCCCTGGACAACGACTGAACCATGGATGTAATTTCTTCTTCCGTCATGGTTCGAACACTTGCCTGAGCCTTTACAATCTCTAACGCTTCCTTGAGATAATCTTCCATTATTTCCTCCATTATTTTGGATTATATTGAATACTTTCTATTCGATAATTAGTTGAAAAATAATTGTCAATGCTTTTCAAATTTTATTTGATATATTTTATAGAATCCCTTGAAATGAATACTAGGTAGCTGTGCAGAAAACACGCCTGACCACTTTTGATTTTTTTTTGAAACAGACACATATTTATTTGTATATTTATGTTCATCATGCTGTTTTTTTTAATAAACACACATAATATGATAGATTATCCAATGTAAGGAGAGTATATGACAAAGACCAAGAAAATCATTGAAGACCTTTCAGCAGTAGTCAAGTTTGAACAATGGGTGCGTTTTTACTTTATCAAAAAAGACGGCGATGATCTGATCATTGCCCCTGAGCCCGAACATATGGAAAGGATTAAGACCCTGTATGCTGAATATTATGAACTCGTCGAAGCCATGTGTCTGGTGAAAATGAGCCCCCAGATATCGCAACAACTGATCCTCGACTTTATCAGGAATCGTTTTGATGGTCAGGAATACAAGTCCACTCAGATCCACAAGGCATTGGACAGCAAAGATTTTTCCATCGAAATGTATCTTTTTAATATGTGGTTGGAACTCCATGATAATCAGCTCAGTGAACAGATCATCGGTTTTGATGAATGGGTTGGGCTGTATGATGCGTGGAAAAATTCAGATCAGGGACAAAAGGTGCTTTTGTCCATGGAGTCGAATGCCGCCCCGGCTGGAGACGATTCGCAGAACACCATTCATTGACCCCTTGGTGGGATAAAAAACGTCATTGGCAAAAAAAAAGGATTGTCCCGAAGGGGCAATCCTTTTTTTTGGGGTGGAATGTTCAAAGAGGTTATTGCCTGAGAGCTTCCTGGCTGGCGAAAAAGACCTGGGCGTTTCTGGCCCTTAGCGGGTTGTCATTGTCCGTGCAGGGGCGTTCATCCAGAATGACCATCCTGTATCCAAAGGTTATGGACGGATTATCCTGTTGTTTGGGCGTATTCAGGGTGAAACCGAACAAGATCCCTTTGGCCGGCGGGAAAAATCCTGGTCTGGGGCTGTATTCTTTCCGGGCAATGACCTTGCCTGAGGGATCACAAACATAGGCAGTAATGACCATCTCGGACATCCAGCGTCCCCAGGTGGGGAAGCGTTCTGTTCTGGGCAAGGCGGTTCCTGTGATCTCGAAACGGTTACCGTCTCGGATACAGGAGTAATCAATGGTCCAGAACTTGAGCGACAATCGGCTCGGGTTGTCTGAACTCCACACCTTGGGTGAAAGATGGTGGACGCTTAAGGAAGAACATCCCCAGTAGGCTTCCCCCCAATTTTAAACCACTGACCGATAAAAATAAGGTGGTATCTGCTAGCCTCTGTTGTGTTGTCTGAGGACGATTGGCTATCTTCCCCTGCCGCCATCATGGAGTGGAGCCCGTCCCC
>NZ_JBSPZA010000036.1:0-30108 GCF_053851535.1 Desulfoplanes sp. PS50
TCGAGATTCTGGATGAGTCGGGCATTGTTCAGGGACACGGCTGCCTGGGATGCCAGGGAGGCGACCATTTCTGCCTGTTCTTCGGTGAATTTGCAGACCGCGCCGGTTTCAGGGGCATCGTCTGCCGGGCGGTCACGGCCGGGCTCCTCGACCAGGTGTTTTCCGACGGGGCGGTCACCGAGAGTGAGCGAGGCCCTCGCTCGGCGGCCTCGCTCCATCGGATGAAGGCGGCGGTGCGGGCCTTTTTCGCCTGGGCCGTCGAGGCGGGCGTGGTCGAGGACAATCCGGCCCGGTCCATCCGCATGCATCGGTTGCCGAGAAAGCTGCCGGTGTTCCTGACCACCGCCGAAAAGAAACGTCTGCTCAAGGAGCTCAAGGGACGGACCGACTTCTCCGCGCTGCGCGACCGCGCCATGATCGAGGTGCTGCTGGGCACAGGGATCAGGCTTGGCGAGCTGGCCGCGCTCGACATGGATGACATCGACCTCGACGCCAAGCATCTGCGGGTGCGGGCCAAGGGAAATGTGCCGCAGGTCAAGTTCATCAAGACCGACCTCCGCACATTGCTGCGCCGTTACCTGGCCGAGCGTCGTCGACATGGCCGCCCAGAAATGGAAGCCCTGTTCCTGTCGAACCGGGACGGCAGACTCTGCCAGCGGCAGATAGCCAACCGGCTCGCCCACTGGCTGCGGAAGGCCGGGATCGAAAAGGAACTGACGCCGCACGGGCTGCGGCATACCTTCGCCACCCACCTCTACGGCGCGACCAATGACCTGCTCGTGGTGCAGCGGGCCTTGGGGCACCGGGACGTGTCCACCACCCAGATCTACACCCACCTCGTGGACGGTCAGCTCGAGGAAGCCCTCGAACGCCTTTGATCCTTCCGGACCCGACGATGGGAGCGGCCTCGGCTACTCCTGTTTTCGTTGGGCGAGACAGTGTCGAAGACAGTGAATGACAGTGCCCGCAGAAGAACACATCCGCCGATGATGAATGATCATGACGGAGGGTCTCTACATCCCGGGTGGGGCGGGAAATATCGATTGACCGGAATTTCTCCTTCGCTGTCTGTCGGCCGCACATCGCTATAACTGCTTGGCTTGTGCGCTCCAGTCGCGGAACACACATGGCAATATCTGCTTGGCATATGCGAGGGCCGTTGCCGAAGGAATGGCTGTTTGCGGGGCTTGTCCGGTTCGGCCTGGGTCTCGACATGCCAATATCTACTTGGGTTATGTGAGAGAGCCCCGGCGTGAACATGCCTATATCTGCTTGGCTTATGCGGTTCGGCTTATGCGCACACATGCCAAGCGGATATCGGGAGCTGCTGGAGGAAGTCGAGGAGTGGAAATGATAATCGGCAGCCGAAGAATGCCGATTCCGAAAGTGCAAGGAACACGTCTTATCTGAAATTCCTGTCATCTTGAGCCTCCATAACTGCCTAATCCTTCGCGCTCTTTCTTCTCGAGGCTCTGGTGTTATCTGAACTTTTTTTCGGCTTTTTCACGGAAGCGGTCTTCTGGGCGGCGGCTTCACTCACTTTTTCAAGAAGAGCCGAGGCCCATTCGGCAGGAGACGTCTGCGGACCTTTCGGCTCCTCACCCTCGCGGGCAATCTTGGTGGTCTTGAGATCCTTCATGTGGCAGCGGATCATCCGGTCGAGACTTTCGGCGGCCTGTGTGTTTCCTTCGATCTGTGCCCTGACCAGCTTTACCGAGTAGATGCCCACAAGCTCGACCTGTAGGAAGTCACTGGATTTGTTGAACTGAAAGTCCTCGTGCAGCTTTTCGATGATGCTGTCGAACATGACCTTTTCTTCCGGAGTCAGGCAGCGGTCGGCAAAGATGCCATGCTTGAGCGTGCGAAGGTTTCCTTCTTTAGCTCCCGCTTTGCTTTTTGCCTGATCATGGTCCGTCCGGCCCTCATTCCGATGCCAGCGATCCAGATTCTGTTCGTCTTTTTTTGTAACGCCCAAGGCTCATCTCCGGTTTATCAATTTTGTTTCCAAATTTCGGGGTTCGGGGCGGAAGGCAGATTTAGCCCGTTTTCCCGAACCTCAAGCCTTACATACCGGAAGAGTCCTCAACCTGTCGGGCGTCAGCCTCTTTTCGGTGGTCCGCGAGGATCTGATTGACCCGGCGACGTGTGATACCGGCGAGGCTGGCAATTTCATCGGTTTCGATTCCCTGACTTTTGAGGGCGATAACCAGCTGCCTGCGCTCCTTGTAAAAACTGCCCGGCGCTGGAATCCAAAGAATGCCGGAATGATGCTTCTGTACCTCCTTGAGCAGCTCTCTCGGGAGGATGTGTTCGGCATTGGCGTATTTCTTAATGCTCATGGTTACTCTCCACGTTCTTCAACCACGGCTGCGGAACATCCGGGTTGTGAAACCTGAGCGTGCTGGGACGCGGTGTATCCGGGCTGTGGATGATTTCGATATATCTTTCCGTCACGGCACCGATCTTCCGGTCACCGCCGACAAAGCAGACCAGCCCGTAGTCCTGACCGCAGGGGAAGCGGTATCGTCCCTGATTCTGGTATAACCTGGCTTCAGACCATTTCCGGGACATGGCTTCCTCCTTGATGGCATCAACCTTGGCCAATGCGTCGGAGCTGACCTGCTCTATACAATTCCAAGCTTCGTTTGGCGGATAAATCCAGTTGTTCTTGGGATGTTCTGCAGGTTTCTCGGGGTTTGCCGGAACATGGCGGGGAGCTTGGTAATTCTGTGGGCTGATCTGCCGGGATGCCTGCTGTAGAGATTCCTTGCCGAATTTCTGAACTGCGTATTCCTGAAGCGGGTTGAACCTGCTTTTCAGGCTTTCCCATGTTGATTCAGAAAGCTTACCGGCTTTGAAAGCGGACTGGGCTGCCAGCATGCGTGACCGGAGCCATGCGAAATACTCCGGCTCGAGACGTCGATAGATTTTGCCATTGTATTCAACGTCGCTGGCGGACGTGACGGCCCAGTCGAATTGTGCGGTATCCAGATCGGTGGATACAAAAAGATCGGGCTCCGGTGTGCAGCTGTCATTTTCAGCATGCGGAGCAGCTTGTTGGGAAGGCTCACACTCAGGGGAATCGAGATGCGTGAGCATGGTTTGTAATAGGCTCATGGGTGACCTCCGGAAGTTCGGGTTTATTTTTCTTCCCGTTACTTACCGGAGCCGGAGCCTGAGTGTCGGATGGTAGAAAGCGTAGAAAGGGGTTTCTACGCCCAGAGACCTTTCTACACCCTCTTTCTACATCTCTTAACAGTAGTAATAGCAGTTAGTTATAGATATTTTTGTAGAAAGTGTAGAAAGGTATAGAAATATTACTCACGCATAGCCCGTTTTTTTTCAGGCATGCCTTCATCCCATGGTTTGAAAAAAAATGAACAGTAAGGGGGAGTAACCTCTGAAATCTTTCTACACTTTCTACGCCTGCCGCGTAACGATATAAATAACAGTGACTTGCGCTGTAGAAAGGTGCTCTGTGGACATTCTACATTGTAGAAAGGTCTTTCTACACCGGCGGCCTTTGTAATGATTTTTCCAGCCAACCGGCTATTTCTAATCGTTTTACCAGCGGTGTAACTGTTTCGCCAGAACCTGCCGGGGATATAAACAAAAAGCCCGCAGAGATTAATCCACGGGCCTGACTGGGTGAAAGGATGAAGGGCGGAAGCTATTCGACTGATTGAATGGTATAGAGCTTGGTTCCGTATCGTTTCTGGCTGATGACAACATCGAATCCGGCCTCGCGGATGGTTTCAAGGTCGTTGGCAAAGCGCTGGGCAAACTGCCTCGACGAATCCATCTCAAAGCGCAGGCCGAAATCTCTGGCCACGCGTTTGAGCGCCACGAACAGTTCCCGGGACAATACCTCCTTGAGACAGCCATCTTCTTCAGGCTGCACCTGATAACGGGCAATGAACTCCTGAATGTGATCCACCCGGCGATCGTTGTACATGTCTTTCCGGTCGGCCTCCACGGCGGTTCGCCATGCCTTGAACAATGTCGAGAGCGCCGTTGCGGTGTGATTGGATTCCCGGGCGGTCTCACGACTGGTCTGGTTGATGGTCTGGATCTGCTGTTTGAAGGCCGGGGCCAGAGTCGACATTCCCTGTTCGATCTGATCCTGAGACGATCCGGCCAACAGCATCAGATACATCAGGCTGAGATATTCGTTGCAGCGCCGTTTGTCATGGTTGCCGAGCGCCTCGTGCAGCAGCTTCATCGCTTGTGTCCGCATCCCGTCTTTCATCATGGCCAGCACCTCGCTGGTCCGTTTCATCAGGGCGGAAATGATCAGATCCCGGTTGCGCTGCAGGGCGGCAATCACATCCGACTCGATAAAGCAGTCGTTACCCTGATTGCCGATATCGAAATTGATGACAAAGCTGCGGGACTGGATTTCGGACAGCTCTCCGCACAACGGTTCGATGCCGGTGGTATTCAGCAGGCATTTGGTTCGCTCGGTTACGGTTTCACTGTCGGTGCCGCTCTTGCGTTTCTCTTTGGCAATGCCGGTGATGCTGGTCAGCATGAAAGTGGTCAGGTCCTCGGTCATCTGCTTGACCTCGATGTTGTCGAGGACGATCAGCGGGTTCTGGGAACCGTCTGTATAGTTGGCCGCATCGGTGGCTTTCTTGTGCTGGGGCTCACCGTAAAGCAGCGCCGAAATCAGCTTGCTGGCCGTGGTTTTACCCGAACCGGCCGATCCTTCAAAACGGGTCATGGGTCGGGTTCCGGAGAAATCAATCAGCAGAAAACAGGTCAGCCAGGACAGAATCAAAAAGCGGTCTCCCTGCGAGCAGGTCATATTGTTGATCAGGAGATCGACCAGCAGTTTGTCGGCTTCCTCCGGAGAGGCTTCCTTCAGAAATTTCAACGGCTTCATCTTGCGGGAACCATCGAGAATAATCCCGTCGGCGTTCCCGCCGTTCTTCAAAATCTCGATGCCGTCGGGAGTGATCCGGGCAATTTCATGATCCTGATTGTTCAGGTTGAAGTAGACCGTGAAATTGGAAATGTCCGAGTGAAGCCACGAGAAATGATCGCGCACCTGACCGCGAATCATCGCCAGACTGGGTAATACCTCGAAAAAGGTACGACCGCCGTTGGATGTCGGTACCATACCGGTGTGCTTGTAGAGCATGGCTGCATACTGCCTCTTGCGCCCACGATCAGGCGAATCCATCCAGTAGATGGAGTTGTCGAAATACATAAACGGCTCACCGGTCTGGGTGTGAAAAAACTGGGCTCCGTTGGCGGTAAACCAGTCATAGGCCGCTTCGGCTGCTGCGGTGTAATCCGGAGCACCGTTTTCCAGCTCCGTATCGATCAGCACCTCATCGACCCGGGCGCGACAGGAACCGGGTGGTGATCCGCTCAGGCGTTTGGCTTTCTTCTTTTCCTTCTTGGCGCTGTCACGTCGATTTTGCTGAACAGAACGTACCTGTTCCTTGAGGGTCGCCATGGGAACCGCTTTACCCAGCCGTTCCTGAACCAGTTTCAGCAGACGGCTTTGCTCCAGCGGTGAATGAGCCGAAATTTCGGCCAGAACCGGCTCGAGCTGGCGGTTTCTCTCTTCCTCCGGGGCATCCTCGGGCAGACTTTGAATGCCGAACTCCACCGGCGTACAGGCCGCAGAAAGCAGCCCCTCAAATTCAGCCTTACCATTGCCGGATGCAAAGAAATCGTTCACATCGATCTTGGCGTCGGCCAACAGCGTTTCAGCCTCACGGATATCCTCGGCAGAGTGGCCTTCGAGTAATTTGGCCAGCTCCCGGGGACCGACGGCCGCCGTCAGGTTGAACCGTCGCGAAAGTTCCTGACGCGCCTGCTGCTGAGGCTCATTCAGAGGAATGGTAACCAGCTTGGTATCAATCTTGTGTTCGGCCAGCGTGCGAGCAGTCTGCAAGGCTCCCTTGAGACCGGCCTCTGAGATTTCATTGTCCTGGCAGATATAGACAGTCTTGAGTCCGCGCATCTTCGGAACCAGCCGTTCCCAGTCTGCGGCCCTGATTCTTACCGTTACAGGTGAGAGCGCGGGAAATCCCTGCTGCATCAGAGCGATGCAATCGGTCACACCTTCGGTAATGATGATTTGATCGGGTTTGCCCAGCAAGCAGTCTTCATTGAACAGCACCGCATTGTTGATGAAGCGGGCGACATAAGGCCGCTGATGTTCATCGTGAACCGGAAGCTTCTTGTACTTTCCCTGTTCCCAGTTTACGTCCGGAGTCCATGGTGTCTTGCGGCCGATCATGAACACGACACGGCCACGGCTCCAGTATGGAAAGATGATGCGTTTCTCAAAAAACGGATTCAATCCATCCTGACTGGTCGGGCGAAAGGCACCTGTAGCGGAAAGCTCCCGCTTGCTGAAGCCATGTTCGCCAGAGCGCAGGGCTGCAATGACACCGGATTCATTGTCGGCATAACCGATCAGCAGGTCGTCGATGGTCTCATCACTGATGGCGTATTTCTCCTTCAGCCAGGTCAGCGCTTCCTGATTTTCCTTGAGCCGCTGGTGATAGTAGCGGGCCAGTTCGGTAAGGGCATCTTTGACCCGGATCTCAAACGATCGATCATTTTCCGTCTGCTCCAAGCGTTCCTGTGTGAGGCCATAACGCGACAATGGCGGCATCCCGGCTTTACCAGCAAGGAAGTCACGGGCCTGCCGATGACTGTCGGGCATGGGACCGGTTTGACCGGCCGTTACCGTTCCCGATTGAATAAACTCAACGAGCTGGAGGACATCACCACCCACACCGCAGCCGAAGCAATACCAGCCCTGTTTGTCGAGCATCACATGAAGTGAGCGATGGGACTGACTCTGGTGATGCGGGCAATCGCACTGGAGCCGCTGCCGGGATTCCTGTGTGATCCTTCCGGCCAGAAGATCCCTTGCCACATCACCAATATCGAGCTCGGTTATCAGGCGGTAGTATTCTCTGACATTGTCTGAACCGCCCATGCTCATAATGCCCCCGCACAAGCTGACTGCTCTTCAGGGCAATTCATGTTGTTCAACAGAATGGAGAGAAAGGTCTTGCGGTCGTCCACCTGACATTTCTTGGCGCAATTGCGGATGCCCCAGCGGTCACCCAGCACAATCGCAGTCTTGCGGGCACGGGTCACGCCGGTGTACAGCAGATTACGATGATGCATGAAGGAATGAGCCTTGTGGACCACCACGACTGCGCAGGGAAATTCCGATCCCTGGGTTTTGTGGATTGTCAGCGTATATGCCAGCTGGATGTCCTGAAGGTTCGGTGAGCCTTTTTCAATCTCAACCGCAACACCCTCGAAATCAATCAGAAGCGTGCCGTTGGGCAACACATCGACTACATGACCGATGGCTCCGTTCATCACGTTCAGTTCATAGTTGTTGCGGGTCTGAATGACCTTGTCATGTTTCAAAAATGGCGACCGACGTCCGGGCTGTGTTTCCGGAACACTCACATTCCAGAGACGCTTTTGGATAAGCCGCTGCAAATCTTCATTGAGTGACTTGGTTCCCAGCGGCCCCTTGTGCGTCGGGGTCAACACCTGCACATCCTTGATTAGATCAAATCCAAGGGCATCCAGTCGCTTGTCAAAGAGGTCCAGCAGGAAATTGCGGGCGGCACCCGGATCGGTGAACTGATCCGCCAGATACCAGTCCCGGCACCCCTGTGTGCTGGCGTCGCTTGTCTTTCTGACTTCTCCTTTCAGGATTGCAGTGCTGTTTTCCTTCAGCACACCGGCCTGCCTGACCACCTTATCCAGAATGACCGTGGGGATGGCATTCGAGTGAATCAGATCCCGAAGAATGTTTCCCGGACCGACCGGCGGCAGCTGGTTGTGGTCTCCCACAATGACAATGGCCGTTCTGGCAAAGTCGACCGCATTGAAAAGGTGCCACGCCAACGGAACATCCACCATGGAAAATTCATCGATGATCAGCATGTCGGCATCGATGGGATTATTGCTGTCCTTTGAAAAGGACTTGCCGTCATAGCCAAGCAGGCGATGGATGGTGGTTCCGGTGCGACCGCTCACTTCTTCGAGTCTCTTGGCCGCTTTTCCTGTCGGCGCTGACAACACCACTTCAAGGTCACACTCTTCACAAACCGCGTTGATGACCGATACCGTATAGCTCTTACCCGATCCGGCTCCACCGGAGATCAGGCTGATGGAATGCTGTAAAGCGAAGTGAACCGCTTCGAGCTGCTTTTCATTGAGCGTTTCTGCCTGACGCAGAATCAGTTTCTGCAGGTTGCGGGTTGATTTGAAATGAGGATTCGGAGCATCCGCCTTGGTGAAAATAGCTGCGATGTCCTGTTCCATTTTCAGGATATCGGAAAGAGCCACCAGAAAGCGTCCCGCATGGGATTCACAGGAGAGCAGTCTTTCACTGATCAGGTTGTCCAGCGACGCTTCGATACGAATGCGGCTGTCCAGATTATCCATCACCAAAAGCAGGTTGGACTGATCAACAAGGTCCTCGTACTCGACCCAGCAGTTTCCCTGATCCAGCGCCTCGTGCATGCAATATTGGATTCCAGCACGGATTCTTGGCGTGTGGTCTTTTGGCGTGCCCAGTTTGCGGGCAATCTTGTCGACCTTCTTGAAGCCGAATCCCCGCAATTCCCGGATGAGGATGTAAGGATCAGCTTTTAGGATCTCCAGACAGTTGCCTCCCAGCTTGTCGACCAATGTGGTCACCTGATGATGGGTCAAACCAAAGGCCGAGAGCCATGCCAAGACGGCATTGACGCTGCGGTTTTTGCACCATTCATCCTTCAGGCGATTGGCGGCATCGATGGAAATTTTGGCTTTTGATGCGATGAGCTCCGGGGATTCAATCAGGGTCTCCTCGAATGAATCGCCGAACTCTTCGACAATAAGGCGGGCTTTGGCAGGGCCAATCCCTTTGATATCCGGGTGATTGGCCAGATAGTGAATCAATCCTTCCGGGTTCAGATCAAGATCGTGCTCCATGGCATCGACCTTGAACTGACGACCATATTTCGGATGGGTGGCCCACGTCCCCAAAAGGACCACGGGCTGGTTTTCACGGGCAAACAGGTTTCCGGCAAACTGAATTTCATCTCCTGTGGAGGTGAGTAAACGGCCTGCAGAAAACTTTGGCCCGGCATAATAAACTCTCTCTATTCTTCCCCGGAGTTTTGCCGGGGAGTTTGTTTTTCTTGGCATTGAGCGAACCTCCGGTGAAAGCGCATTAAAAACTCTTCAACAAACCGGCAGGCTGCCTGACGGTCTGAACAGAAATAAACAGGCACACCGAAGTCGATGATGATGGAGGCAATGGTTCCTATGAGGGCGTTTGGATGGGCGTCGCTCTGGTAACAGGCACCGAGAACATCCCGGTAATTGGCCTCAACGACGACACAGGCCGCGTCATAATGCCGGAGCTTTTCCAGCTCCTTGTGAAAACGCTTGCGGCCTCGAATGACAGTGGAAACAAAGTCCGCCATGGACTTCCTTTCCACCGCCACCCGGGTCTCGAATCCCTCGATGGAGTAATCTCCCGCCGGGAGGGCCTTGCGGATTGATGCAATAGATTCCGAATCAAATCCGTAAGGCTCCTGTTCCCGGGTATCAACGACAACGGTAACCATGCCCATCCTCAAAACGGAATCATGTCGTCTACATCGTGACCGGCCGACGGTGCTGCGGCATCTTCATCCGAAAGCACAATCCGGCGGTTGAAGTAGATGTTCTCGAATTCGTTTTTAGTGCGCTTGGTCACCTCGAGCCCGACATCCAGAAGGGTTTCCAGTTTGCCCGGGAGATCGGAGAGCTTGTCCATCTGCAGGTCACAGGTATATAGATCCTGCTTGAGCCATTTCACATTGTCCTTGCTGGCAATGACGTTGTTACGCCACAGCAGACGGCCTTTGTGGGTGGGACCCAGAATCTTCAGAGCCCACTTGAGCATGGGATTGCCGGAAGTTTCCGAGCGGGTCAGTTCCACGCGATCGACCTTGACCTGATATTTCCCGTCGGGAACAGCTTCAAAGTCCTTTTCTTCAACATCCGCAGAAACGAAATCATCGTCGAACTGCGCGAGGTCCATGGTGTCATCGTTATTCCAACTCATTGTCATTACTCCTTATTCTGAGGTTTAGCCGTTGTGGCTGGCTCCGACTTAGTCCGGGCGGCACTCACCGCTGAACCGGCAGCCGTTTGATTGAAAGCTTTCAGGAAGGTCGGGAAATCCAGAGGGATCATCTCCGGAAGACGGCCGGTTCGATCTCCGGCGTCGTAATTGGGGCTGGGCTTGGTGCGCATGACACGCTGATACATGGGCTTGCCGTCGTCACCGGTTTTCATGTCCAGATCACAGAACAGGATCAGGTCCACCAGACCGGTGACCAGCTTGCGGGCTTTGTCCGGCAGGGTCGGCACAATGCGAGTGTGTTTCCCGGTACGTGTTTCGATGTCACGCTCGTGGGAATGGGAAATGAGGATCAGACCGTAAGGCAGAAACGCCAACTTGTTGAGAACACGCTGAAACTCATTGTTGATCAGGGCATAGCCTTTGCCGTAGCCAAGATCGGACTCATGCTCGATCTTGAACTTCTTGCAGACATAGTCCGCGCACATGCGATAGGCATTATCCACCGTGTCGATGACGATGGTCTTGAAGTCGTGTTTGCCTTCGGCAATCTCGGCACACGCCTGCAGAAGGTCGTCCCAGCAGGTAATAGGCGCTTCGAACACTTCGAGGGCGTTCAGGCCCGGTTCCGTGGCGAGAAACAGGGCGTTCTCCGCATGGGAGCACCATGTGCTTTTGCCAATTTTGCTAGGACCGTACACCAGTGCGGTCAGGTCGTTCAGGTTTGCTTTAGGTTTGGTTTTGCTTTTTGGAAGCATGGTTTATCTCCTTGTATGGTTTGGGTTAAAAAACAGGGGCAGCGTCTTCACTTGCTCCATCCCGCAGCTCTTCGTGCGGGAGCACCCGTTGGTAATGGTTTTCAATGACGTTGGGATTCTCACCGCTCCGGCACAGCGGGAAGTAGGGACAGGCGCGTCCATACTGAAAACAGAAAGCCGTATTGCGGTAGAAGGTGTTGCGGCGGCGGGCATCCAGCATGGCTTTGGATAGTTCCCAAAGCTCACTGCGAAGCTCGTCGAATTGATCGCGGGAGATGTAGAGCAGCTCCCGGTGAAACATGCCGGGCTCGAAGTATTTGTCTTTAAGGCGCTGCTGAAAGACATCATCCGGCTCCGGCATCTTGCGCTTGGCGCTACTCTTGCCGGTTTTGGATTTGGCAATCAGCTCGGCACGACGGGATTCAAACTCAGCTTCTGTCTCGCCTTTGCTCTGGCGTAGCTTGGCCTTGACCAGCACGTTGTAGATGATGCCGGAGATACGGATGCCGAGGGTCTGCTCCAGATACCACGCATAAATGATGATCTGAAAATCAGTCCAAAGCCGTTCCAGATAACCGGCATCGATTTGTGAGGCGGTCTTGTGCTCCAACAGGAAGTATTGACCATCCTGTTTGACCAGACCGTCGACCTTGCCAGCCAGCACAAAACTCCTCGATGCGGCGTTGGTATCCGGGTTGATGATGGGACCTTCGAAGGTCTTCTCCAGAGCGACCACGTCAAAGTCCTCGACGGGATACTGCTCCGAATATGAGCTCATCATGGCGGTGGCCAGATGCCAGTCCGCGAGCTGATGGTCATCCTGTGCCCGGTTGGCGTAGACCTGATCGATGTGTTCGAGAACCTTTTCGAGCTCCCGCTGGCCATGCCAGATCTCAAGGCAGTCGTGAATGACTGATCCGAAAGCCAGGTTGTGATCCCGCTCCAGAGGAACAAGGTCCCTCAGGTAGCGGTATTCACAAGCCTTGCGGCAATTGCGGAAGAGCCGCCACATGGAATACGTGGTGGTCATCAATTCGCTCATACCGCCACCTCCATTCCTGAAGGTGCCTTTGCGTTGCAGGCGCACCTGTCTGCCGTGCTGGCACAGGCAGGTCCGCCACCGGCGGGTTCACGGTCGATCATTACCGCACGCTCGCCGTATTCCTTGGTGGCGAAGCCGGTAAAGATGCTCGCCAGATCGCAGCCGACCTTGGTCGCTGCATCGATAAAGCAGGTGCGGTTCTGCTTATCCAGATTGAAGCGGGATTCCATCCTCACTCTGGAGTGTCCGTACATGCTTTCCACAGCCAGCAATGCCAGCATGAAGGTGTCTTCCAAGTCCTGAGCCGGGACCGACTGATCAAAGCGATACTTGTAAGTTTCCATTGTTAATCTCCTGTTGTTTTGCAGGTTTTCTGTTTACCGAGGCCCCGGTCGTCCGCTTCATGCGGCACGATGCTTACTTACCGGAACCCCGGGCGATGCGTCGGTCGATCAGAGGTATTCTTCCAATCCACCATCCCGGAATGCGTCCCGCAGCTTGGTCAGTTTCCCGTAGAGGGTGCTGCGCGGAACGCCCATCTCCCTTGCGATTTCAGCCATGTTGCTCGACTGCAGTTTTTCGCAGAGGTCCTGAAGGTCTTCCGGCAGGGCAGCAATGACCCGTTCGAGATCGAAGCGGATGTCGTTCTGGCGTTGCTCGTTGGTATCCCGGCCGTGATGTCCCATCTGCCCATCACTGCAGACCTGCTCGATACGCTCAGCGGAGTCGTTATCTCCGCCCGGAATGGGATCGTTGAGAGAGGCTGTGCATTTGCGCCAGTCCCGGCATTGCGCGAAGCGGGCTTCCAGAATGGTTGAAATCCGCCGCTCAACAATGCGGGTCATGAAGGTTGTCTTTTTGCCTTTGGCTGGGTTGAAGTGCTTCATCCTGCCCAGCAGATCGATCATCAGTTCCTGTTCGAGATCCTGCCGATCGTCTTCTGTCAGTCCGGCTTTTCCCACCAGTTGTCTTGCTTTGTGCCGAATAAGGTCTGCGGCATAGCCATCGATGCCGTCATAGGAATTTCGATAAAACATTTGGTCCTCCTCGGAGCGAGGAGGAGCACCGCGTGGGTGTCGGCACGGGCCGGAAACAGAGGAAGGAGCTGATCCAACAAGCGGAGTGTCGCAGGTTCGCCTTTTCTGCCACCTGCCGTGCTTAAATACACACGGTCAGGTTTGGCTCGGCGACACCCACAACAGCCTCCGCCTTGCGTCCAGCTTGTTGTCGAAGTGTCTAAATTCTCAGTTTGTTATGCTGCCCGTTCCTCGATGCGGATCAGGAATGGCAGCCCATGCTTGATTTCAAGATGCCGGATGATTCCATCACCCATGCCGGTCAGGTGTTCGATAAGAGCGAGCACCTCCTGCTTCAGGGTGAAGTCATCCTTATCCAGCTCCGGACGGTTACCGTTCTGGCCGCCCAGTTTGATTTCACGCTCGATGATGGTGTCTGCGGTGAGTTCGGGATTTCCGGCCACAACCGGTATGTTGGAAATGCGCCCGAAGTTGATTTGCTGCATCAGCTCGATGAGCTTTTGCTGGGGGGAGTTAAGATCTGATTTGTTGACTTGTTGCATTGCCAGTCTCCTGTTCTGAAGTTCTGGCACGTCCGGTGATCAACGTTGTGCTGACCAAAAAAAAACGCCGGATCGCGCCTTATTGGAAAAGGCGCGAGATCCGGCGTCGCAATGGCTACATTTGGCGTAGCGGAAATTTTATTTAATTTTTTCTTCCCGGGCGGTCCCGGGTCACTCGTTAACTATCGGGTGGACTTCCCAAATAATCTCCTTTTCGGTCCGGTAGACCGGCTCGTTGCCGCACTTGATGGATTCCTTCAGGTGAGCAGCCAGCGGCTTATCGTATTTTTCCAGATACTTGATCGCCCGGTTTACGGCGTTTCGGAAGGCGTCACGGATGTTTTTTCGCTTGTCGTTCGATTTCCGAAGTTTCCCACCCAAGCCAACTGCCTCATTAATTGCGGCGGTGATCTTGGTCATTTCGTCTTCTAGTCGCTGAATTTCAGCAGTATCACCTGCGGAGCGGGCTTGTTCAATTTCGTGGAAAAGCTCGTGAGCCGTCTCCCGGTATTGCTCGACGGCCTTGCGGTCGGCAATGAACCCCGTATCACCGAGTGGGACCCCTTGGGTAACTTGAAAACCTTCGTCAGTTTCATTGGAATTTAGGACCGTGTTGCAACTATTAATGGCAAACCCGCAGACGATCTCGTAGACCGAGGTTTCCTTGTTAGGTCTTGCAAGGAGGAAGTTGATGTATTCGGCTCCTTTATCGACACCTGTCACGAGCACCTCGGCGTTGCCGTTAAAGCGTGCTGCCCAGACACCCCCACGCTTCCTGAAGTAATTGTCCGGCTGTTTCTGCTCGAATGGAATGGCGGGGACGGAGAGCACCGATCCCGATTCATAGACCGTCCGAAGTAAACAGTCTCCCGGCAAGATGCGCTGGCGAATGGCGGAAATATTGCGGCCAACCATGGTGTCTATCGCATTGCACACTTCTTCAGCATGACGCTTATAGAGATCATAAACTTTTTGGGCTACACCGGCAGGATTTCCATCTAAATAACGAAAGACCCTGCTGACTTCACTGTATCGGGCAATAAACTGGGCAATATCATCTTGCCCTCGAACTTGATTTGCCCGCTCCAAATACGCCGCTGCCATAATCTTATCTTCATCTTTGCTTCTTCCTTGTGTGAAAATATCAGCCTTATAGGCTTCAACAGCATCGAATTTATCAGCATCAGCTGCAACCATTGCAATCCGTCGGTCAATACACTGAGAGCAAGTACCACAATGGGTATGACTGTTGGTCATTTCCCATGTATGAGTGCAGGTTGTCGATGCTGGGAGCATTTCTTGACAACCGGCATGGGTAATCACCTTGATAATATCCGCTTTAGTTTTCCATATATATGGATTTTCGATAACAAATGGCTCTTCAGCCACCATGCTGATAATCTCTTGAAAGCCACGTATTACCTTGGGGTGAGTTGTTCTTGTTGCTCGTCCGCCGACTACTTGAGCACATACTGGGAGATTTAAACTAATGACTCCATTTTCGTAAAATTTCACGCTTTTCAAGTTCAGCATCTTGGCAATTGTTGCACCAATAGATACATACAAGAAAGAACGACTGCGCTGAGTGTACTCGTAGTTCAGGCTTTTATTTTTATTAACACGAACGCCAATATGAAATGGTGCATTTTCCCCTGCTTTTTCGGCAATCATCTCCTCCAACTTCCGATGACGCTTGTTGAGTTTAGGTGTCGACTTGTGTGTAACCAATACGGCCCGTCTCTTTTCATTTAAGACTTCATCCACAGCACCTGCCAATGAATCAAGTCCGCCTGAAAACATCACTACTTGTTCAGGATATCCAAGAAAACGTCCGTCATCATTGAAATCCAAGTAACCTTGAAACGCCGGAGCACCTACAGATTTGGTGAACTCAAAATGATATTTATCATCAGATAAAAATCCGAGGGTCGAACTTAGGGCAGATTGGATATTTTCCCCCCTCCAAAAATCGGGATTTCTTACAGGAATTATAAAATGCAGGTTTCTCCGCCAGCCATGTCCAAAAGAATCAACATCATCTGCTCCCCGTGGAATGGCCTGATCCGCACTGTACACGTAAGTCGCTATTTCAAGTAAATCTTGAAATAGCTCCGGTACATTTTTGCTCATTGTTTTATGAATGTCTTCAATGCGTAAGGTAATCTTATCCGGTCCATCTGCTCCCCAGAGACGAAGACGCAAATCACGCTTTGGATCTTCTTCAATTCCGTTAATTGGTGCGTTACCACAAATAACATAGCGTTTATCCTGCATCGACTCTTGCTCCTTCCTTTAATTCGTCCTTCATTTTTTTTAGTGCATAGGAGGCAAAGCCGTTTGTTGATTCCCGTGAAATATCACCGCCTTCTTCATATTTATGCTTAGAAAACCAATCAGCTGAGAACTGTTCAACTATCAAGGACGCTTCTTTGCAGTGCGTTTTTAAAGCTGCCTCAAATTGTCCCATTTCATTCATAGTGGCAAAACGCTGCCCTTCACCAAGGTGCGTTGCCAGCGTCTTCGAAAGGAAATAACTCAACTTTCGCAGACGAGAAAAATGTTTAACATGTTGAAATAATTAAACAAAAGCATCATCTCTTGTTGTAAAATAGGTCGTCGCCAAACAACCTGATACAAACAAGGAGATGATGCTTTGGACCAGATTGTAGCAGAAACTGTTTCATGTCAAAACCAAATTACTTCGTTCTTTGATAATCAGCGCATCGCACTCTTACTGAGGCAAAGCAATATCGTCAAACAGTGCGGCATCGCTCCGGTCGTGGTGATGCGGATGATCTTCAGCCTGGTCTTCACCGGCAAGAACCTCTTCCGCTATCTGCAAGCCGAATCCTCAGGGGTGGAAATCGGCAAGGATTCCGTGTACCGCTTTCTGAATTCCTCGAACGCCAACTGGCGCAAGTTTCTTCACTTGCTCTGCGCGACGGTGCTCAGCAAGAGGCTTTTGCCGTTGACGGCCAAAGAGACGCACAAGGTATTGATCGTCGACGACTCGCTCTACAACCGCAATCGGAGCAAGAACGTCGAACTGCTGGCGCGTGTCCATGACCATAACGATAATCGCTACTATCGCGGCTTCCGCCTGCTGACCCTGGGCTGGTCGGACGGTTCCAGCTATCTGCCGGTCTCGTTCAGCCTGCTCAGTTCCGCCAACAAGAAAAACCGCCTGGCACCCATGGCTGTCATCGGTCATGGAAAAATTCCCCCCTGTGGTCACTAAAATTTTCCCCCTGTTGACCACAGGAGAACACGATGAGCCAAGACAAAAGCGAGCAGATTCTGCACAATCCCCTTCAGCAAACTTCTATGCTGGAGGGGGAAATGGTCCACAGAGACAAGTATGGGGCGATCCGCGAACTCTTCGAAAACGGAGTTTCCAAAAAAGCCATCGCCAGAGCCTTGGGGCTTCATGTTAAGACCGTGCGCAAGTATTTGCGCCAAGAGCAGTGGACTCCCTATCATCGGGAACCGGTCACCGGATCCGTTCTTTCCGGCTTCGAAGACTGGATCAAGAGCCGGGCCTCGGAGGTTGATTTCAACGCCTCGGTGCTGTTCCGGGAAGCAAAACTGCAGGGCTACCCAGGAGGCTATGAAACCCTGAAGCGCTTTGTCCGACCTCTGCGGGCGGAGCAACACAAGATGGCCGAGGCTACGCTTCGCTTCGAGACGCCTCCGGGACAGCAGGGGCAGGTCGACTGGGCCAGCAGTGCCGTCTGGCTTGGCGACCAAAAAGTTCGCGTGCATTTTTTTATGCTGACCCTTGGATTTTCCCGCCGCCCCTTTGCCCGAGGTTTTGTCGACGAGAAAATGGCCAGTTTTTTGGCCGGGCACGAAGCGGCCTTTGCCTGGTTTGGCGGTCGTCCCCGGGAACTGCTCTATGACAACCCACGTACCGTCGTGCTCGGGCGCGAAGCCGGCCAGGTGATTCTGAACGGGACCTTTGCCGACTTTGTGACGCATTATGGTTATCGTCCACGGTTCTGCCAACCGTACCGGGCACGCACCAAAGGCAAGGTGGAGTCGGGCGTCAAATATCTCAAGCGGAACTTTCTGGCCGGGCGCCGGTTCCTGAACCTGGAGCATCTCAACCGGGAGTTGGAACGGTGGCTGACGGATGTCGCCGACGTGCGCATCCACGGCACGACCGGGGAGCGGCCCATTGAACGTTTTGCCCATGAGAATCTGGTGGAGACCAGTGCGGTTCCGCCCTATCGGCTGGAAACCGTCATCACCCGGCAAGTTCCTTCCGACATGCTGGTGAGTTTCGGGGGTAACCGCTACTCGGTCCCCTGGCGTTATGTGGGCGAAACGGTGGAAGTCCAGGTGCGCGGGCAGCAGGTGCTGATGCTGTTTCGCGGTGAACAGATCGCCTGTCATCCCAAGTTGGAAGGTCGGGGGCAGCGCCGGGTTGACCCGGCCCATCTTCAGGGATTGTTCCCTGAGCCTGGCGAGCGCCGCCTCGCCCAGCCGCCGCGTTTTGACCCGCAATGGCCCGCAGAAGAGGTGATGTTCCGGGATCTGGCGATCTATGACCAGATTGCCGGGGTATAGGGAGGTGACCATGGACCAGTTCACAAACCTCTCCGAAGGATTGAGGCAACTGAAGCTGCAACGACTCTCCGAGCAGATCGACGGCTATTTGCAGGATGCCGCCAAACAGCAATGGGGCTATGACGAGTTTCTCCGCCAATTGATCGAGGCCGAACTGGCGTCCAAGCAGGACAAGCGCACCGAGATGGGCACCCGCATGGCGCGCTTTCCCTTCGTCAAGACGCTGGAGTCTTTCGACTTCGCCTATCAGCCTTCGATCGATCCTAAACGCATCAAGGAACTGTCCTGTTGCCGCTGGGTGGCCAACGGTGAAAACATTCTTTTGCTCGGCCCGCCTGGGGTCGGCAAAACCCACTTGGCGGTGGGGTTAGGGATCGAAGCGATCCGCCGCGGCTACCGCACGCTCTTTGTCAGCGCCCAGGCCCTGATCGCCAGTCTTGCCCGGGCCCACCATGAAAACCGCCTGGAGGACAAGCTCAAGCTGTATTGCCAAACCAAGCTGCTGATCATCGACGAGATCGGCTACATCCCCATCGATCGACTCGGAGCGAATCTCTTCTTTCAACTCATTTCCCGCCGCTACGAGCGGGGCGCCATGATTATGACCTCCAACCAGCCCTACTCAAACTGGGGTGAGGTCTTTGGCGATCAGGTCATCGCCAGCGCCATCCTCGATCGGGTGCTGCACCACGCGATCTCGATCAGCATCAAAGGTGAGAGCTATCGCCTCAAGGAGAAACTGAAAGCCGGCCTCCTGTCCAAACAGGCGGTCAAGGAATAACCCCGAGGGGGGAATTTTTCGATGACCGAAAAGGGGGAATTTTCAAAGACCATTGACATGGCTGACGTCGACAAGCGCACCACCGGGTTCAAACGTCGAGTTGAAAGTCTGCGCAAGGCCCCGGAGGTGCTCAAGGACTTGGTCAGGCAGGCCAGGGAGAGCGGCATCCGCGCCGATTATCTGCTGTTCGACAGTTGGTTTGCCTTTCCTGCGACGATTATCGATTTGCTCGAACAGAAGCAGCAGGTCATCTGCATGCTCAAGGAGGCGAAGACCAAATACGGCTATAAAGGCTTCGATCTCACCCTCAAAGAGCTGTACAAGAGTGTCCGTAAGCGGTGCGGCCGAGCGAAGATCCTGGCCTCGGCCCAGGTGGAGCTGGGGACGGATTCCCGCAATCGGGCCGTCATGGCCAAGATCGTTTTTGTTCGTGCCCGCAACACCAGGAAGTGGCTGGCGCTGCTATCGACCGACGTTGATCTTGCCGATGAAGAGATCGTCAAGCTCTACAAACGCCGTTGGGACATCGAGGTGTTTTTCAAGATCTCAAAGAGCTATCTGCAATTAGCCAAAGAGTTTCAGAGCCGCAGTTACGATGCGCTTGTGGCCCATACAACGATTGTTTTCGCCCGCTACATCATGCTGGAACTTGCCAGGCGTTCGGCAAAGGATCCGAGAACGCTGGGGACTTTGTTCCATGCTGGGTGCGATGAGCTGCGGCAAGCCAGTTTCGCCGAGGCCGTGACTTTGCTGCTGGATTCATTCCGGCAGCTGATCAAGAGGTTCGGCGATGAAATCGCAGCGCCGGTTGCGGCCGCTCTGGAGGCGTTCATGATGAAAATCCCGTCGATATTTCGACGACCGATGCTACTACCGGCCTGTATATTTTAAAAGATCAATGTGATTTCATTATGTTACGCCGCCCAAGCAGGTGCGAAAGTTGAGGAAATAATTCATGCTTTCATTTGTTAGCTTTGCAAAGAAAGATCGCGACAGCTCTCCAAACTCTCTCTTTTTTCCAAGTGATGCCAACGCCGCCTTAACGTCATCTGCCTCTGGAGTAAAGAGGGTGGGCAGCTTTGGTGAAATGTGCTCAACCAGAGCCCCAACCAATGCCCGCTGTGACATTTCACCCAAATCAGAATTACTGCCATTAGCTTCCAGTTTTTTATCCATGGCATCGGTGATAGCAGCAGCGATGTCCGGCAATGATGTATTCTCCGGCAAATTGACTCCTGCTGCTTGTAATTGTCTGTTGAAGTTTTCTGTGTCCTTTTTGCCTGCGATGGCAAGCTGAGTCATCAACCATACCGCCTCAGTAAAACCAGCGTCATTTAAAACGAACGAGAATGCTTTGTCTGCAGCTCGTATCGTTGCATTTGCAATTTGGGCCACGTCCGCACCTGCAGTGATCAGCCCGACCACTTCTTTCCATGCTTTTGATCTTGGGAGAGTGCCAAGTCTTACGTGACCCATTTGTAACTCCTATTTACCTTTTAGATCAGTTCTGGGATTCCTGACCACAACGATACTTCTGGCTTTGCGATCCTCTCTCTGCAGGAACCCCTTCCTGACTAACTGATTTATCCTATCGTGAATGCTTGCATGACTAATTCCAAATTTATCACTCAGTTCCTTAATAGTGGGCGGATACCCTTTAGCCGAAACGTATCGGCATATTTCATCAAGTGTTTCCTGTTGTAATGGTGTAATTTCGCGTTCTTTTCTTCGGCCCATATGTATTCCTTGCTTAGTTGGAGACAAAGAGACGATCAATGACATAAAAATATACGACCTTATATCCATCAGGTCAAGAAATCTAATAAATAAAATTTCCGACGGATTGAAGTCCCTCCCGGTAAGTAACCTCCGACAGTTCCGAAGATTCGCTTCGGACATGAGTTAGAAACCAGACAAGTGGCCGGATGCCAGGCAGAGGCGGTTGTGGGTGCTGAAAAACGCGCATCCCAACCGCCTTTTGTTTTTGGCGCCCGCAGCTTCCTTCATCGGCACCGGCCCAACGGAGGCCCTTATGCTTGATGTGGAATTAGCACCCGAAAACCCTTATTCAAACCAGTTGACTGAAGCCCAATTGCCGGAAGCTGAAGGTATTACACCGGAGCAGCGGCTGGATGCTATTGCGTCCATTCTGGCCATTGCAGCACTCAGGAGTCGGTATCGTAAGGCCAATAATGCCAATAACTTAAAGAATGTTGCAGATTCTTCCGGAACCTTCGGAGAAGGACTTGATTCTTCTGCCAGAAAGAGCGTCATTCATGACAACCGAGTCCTGTAATCGAATATAAGGAGTTGAAAATGAATGACTTGAAAAACAAAAAAACGGAGCCGACCAAGACCTCGGTGTTGAGGCAACTGGCAACGCTCCAGAGTATGAGCCTTGATCAGCTCAGAGAGAAGTGGCTGGACCTTTATGGAACCGAGCCACCCCAGTACAAGAAGCAGTTTCTGGTTAAACGACTGGCACACCGGATTCAGGAGCTCTTTTACGGCGGCCTGTCCGAGCAGGCCAAATCCCACCTGAAGAAAGTTGCCGAGACCGATCCGGTGGCAACGGTCATCCGCAAAATCCCGGAGGAACGAAAATCACAGGAGGCCATCCTGCCCGGCACCCGATTTGTCCGGATCTGGAACGACCAGCGCTATGAGGTGATCGCCCGGGAAAGTGGCTTTGAGTACGACGGCCGCATCTTCAGGTCTCTGAGCGCCATAGCGAGGGAAATCACAGGCACCCGCTGGAACGGCAAGATCTTTTTCGGCCTGAAGAACAGTCACAGAAAAAAGGAAGGTGGTCCGAATGCTTAACAATAACAACACTCAAAACGGCCAGCGCAAAACACTCCGCTGTGCCATCTATACCCGCAAAAGCCACGAGGAAGGTCTGGATCAGGAGTTCAATTCACTCGATGCCCAGAGGGAGGCCGGTGAAGCTTACATCGAAAGTCAGAAGCTGCAGGGATGGAAAGCCATCCCTTACCGATATGATGACGGCGGCTTTTCCGGTGGAACCATGGAACGTCCGGCACTGCAGAGACTGCTGGCGGATATCGATGCCGGTAAGATCGATGTCATCGTCGTTTACAAGATCGACCGATTGTCCCGCTCCCTCCTGGACTTCATGAAGATGATTGAGCTCTTCAATGAAAAGGAAGTGAGCTTTGTATCTGTCACCCAGCACTTCAGCACCACCGACTCGACGGGACGCATGTTTCTGGGAATCCTGATTACCTTTGCCCAGTACGAACGAGAGGTCATCGGCGAGCGTATCCGGGACAAGGTCGCTGCTGCTAAGCGTCGGGGTAAATACTGCGGCGGCCCAGCGGTGCTCGGCTATGACGTGGACCGGGAAAACAAAAAGCTGCTGATCAACCAGAGCGAGGCACCGCTGATAAAACTCATATTCCGGAGATACACACAGGTGGGATCAGCCAAGAAGGTGGCGCAGGAATTGAACGAGCAAGGGTACAAAACCAAATCATGGACCACCAAGAAGGGCAAGGAGCGGATCGGTACCGAATGGAATACGGCTCAGGTCTACCGCCTTCTCAACAACAGGCTCTATATCGGGGAGATTGCCTACAAAGGTAAAAACTATCCGGCAGAGCATGAGGCCCTGATTGATCAGAACACTTGGGATAAGGTTCAGGCGCTCCTCTCGGAAAACAATCGCACCAAGATGAGCAAGGCCCGGGTGAAAATGGTCTCGCCCTTGAGCGGCGTGATCCGGTGTGGCCACTGCGACAGTGCCATGGGCATCACCTATACCAACAAGGGCGACCGGCGCTACTCCTATTATATATGTGAAAAGGATACCAAACGCGCTGTCAGCCGGTGCCCCTTGAAGCGGGTTCCTGCCGGAGACATCGAGTCGGTGGTGCTTGGTCAGCTGGGAGCGGTATTTAGAACACCGACCTTGGTGGCCAAGACCTACTTTGCCGCCAGAGAAATCGAGGCCGAGGAACGTGAACGGCTGCAGAGCCAGAAAAAGGAGCTCGAACAATCCCTTCAAAGCGTCAGACAGGAAGCACTGAAACTGATGTCGCCTGATAATGATGATCCCGACCGGAATAACCGACTTCCCTTGGTCAATCAGCAGGCCGTCGATTTGACCAAGCAGCTCACCAACGTATCAGCTCGATTGAGGGTTATCGATACGGAGCAGATTTCCGAAGGTGATGTATCCGAAGCCTTCCAGAGTGTGGAAACCTTCTGGGAGGATCTGTTCCCCCACGAGCGCAACCGGCTGATCCAGCTTCTGGTGGAAACCATCGAGATCCGGGAAACGGGAATCGACATGGAACTGAAAACCAACGGCCTCACAAACCTTGTCACCGAGCTGGCCGGTCTGGCTTGTGAAGTCAGGGAAAGGAGCAACAGCTAATGGAAAAGATCAAACCAACCATCAAACTTTCAGACAGCGGGAATCTGCACATCCACATCCCCATGTTCATCCGAAGAATGCGTGGTCGCAAAATGGTGTTCACGCCGGATACGCTGGACGGTGAAAACGAAGGTATGCCGGAAACGGTGCAGACGGCCATTGTCCAGTCGCTGGCCAGAGCCTTTTCATGGGCGGACATACTTGAGAGCGGTGAGATAAAGTCCATCAGCGAACTGGCAAGGGATCTCGATGTGGACTCATCCTATGTGGCCCGAACCCTGAAGCTGACCACGCTCGCTCCGGACATTGTCGAAGCCATTATTAACGGTGAAGAGCCCAGCGGATTATCACTTTCAAAGCTGGTGAAAACATTCCCGCTCGACTGGAGAGAGCAGCGAACATTCTTTGGATTTTGCTGATCGATCTTCCACAAACCACCACCCTCAACAGCCGACCTTCGTGTCGGCTGTTTTTATGCACATTATGAGAAATCCGAATAAATATCACTTCCCGAAACCTGCGAGAGACTTTTGGTTTGTGAAAACGGGTGGTTTGACCCGACCATTTGATGCCTTAACACAACCGCAAAACACCGTCATTCGGCTAAATGCTTAATCTGAAAGGATATCTGTAACAGGACGCGTGTCGGACCCTGTCCGAAGAAAACAGAGAATACCGCCCCAAACAGAGAATGAACGTGGGGAGAATGGAGAGAATCTGGTGGATAGAGAGAGGTTCCGGAAAGATGTCAAAACGTCCGAAACCCTTTGAATACAAGGGGAAAAAGAAAACCCGTCTACCCAGAGGATTACTCTGGAGAGACGGGTTGTCACCATAAAAATGGTGGAGGCGGCGGGAATCGAACCCGCGTCCGAAAATGCATGGCTCGGAGCTTCTACAGGCTTAGGACAGGTTTTAATCTCGATTTCGGGCGGGCCCCTGCCCCGGCGTCCTGAAATCCAGTCTGAGTAAAGTCTTGTTGGCGGTCCCTAAGACGTGAACCGACAACCAGCCTGATGAGATGGCGCCCCGTTCGGCGTATCAGGCATCAGCCGGCGGGACGTGGCAGCCGAAGCTGCCAGTGTTACGAACGGCTACTAAGCAGCCATTGCGTAAGCGTAATTGTCGTTGTTGGCAATTAATGGTTTGCTGTGTGTTTAACGAGGACCTCACAGCACCTCGACCTGCGACCCCGGCCTCGACAATCCCCGTCGAAACCAGTGCGCCCCCTTTCAAAGAACAGTGGTTTATTTATAACGCATGGATCCGGTTTGGCAAGGGGTTATTTGATGAAATGTTCCGACTGCCTGTTTTCTGATCCCCTGTTTCAAAATCACCAGAGGAATCAACGGGAAAAAAAGGGGCTGCATCGGTTTGATGCAGCCCCTTTGATTGTATGGCGGAGAGGGTGACTGTCGAACTTATTTGTTAACCTATTTGTTTTTAATCATTTAATTTTATTTTATTAAAATGTTGCCCCTAATGTTGCCCCATATTTTTTGTAAATATGTCATCACCTCATTTTGTAAGGCTTGAGGAATCGTCTTGGACAGCAATCAACACATTGCCTCTTGCAGAATCGGTTCTCGATCGGCCGCCTTAGGTAAATCTCAGATGAAGTACTAACTTTTCAGACACGGTGGGGCGAGGATGAGTGGAGAGAAATGGAAGTAATGGATAGATTGATGGAGCGTTTAGTCTGGATAGGAGAGGCTTGTGGTGTCACGATCTGCGTTTGACTCTGAAATTTCATATCGGAAGGCTTGAGCGAGTGAAATGAGTAATCTATGAAATGTAAGAAAATTACAGTTAGATTTTCTTCAAAATTCTCAAACAGAATCCGAGGTTGCCCTCTTTAATCAGTTGGATGGATTTTTTTGCTGTACCCCTGAATTCAGCGATTTTTTTGTCTTTGATGGAAATCTGGTTCTGCAGGCCCTTTATTTCTTCAAGATATGCATTTATTTTTTGCATTTTGGTATTAATATGTTCTTCTTTTTGGATAAGTTGGTTACGCTTTTGTTCTATCTCATATTCACATAGAGAAAACTCAAGCTGTTTATCTTTGTAAAGACGGTTTACCTCATTTTCAATGTAATAATCCATATCACGCTTTTTTAATATGGTTTTTTGAATTTCATTTTCTTTTTCCTCAATCTTTGTTGTAAGATTTTTTTTCAAGTTGATTATTTCCTGATCTACCATTCTTGCATTTCTTAATTGCAATTTTTGATATAAACTAAACGATAGACTTATGGTGATTGGAGTGATTACGATGAATAAAATAAGGTAAATATAAGATTTAAGCATCCATTTTGAAGTTAAAAAATAGCCCATTGTGAAAAGACATCTTGGTATGAAATCATAATGTTCAGGTGCAAAAAAATATCCCAATGCCCAAAATGAATATATTGTGATTAAAAATGATCCGACAAGGAAAAGGGCAATGAGAAACAACAAATTTTTCATTTGGATGTCTCGTTATTGCGGGCGGCTCGAACCTCAAGGATCTCGTTGCACCCCCGTCTTAAATAACTGTATGACACGTTAACTTCACAATATCTCGCCAGATATTCTGCAATATCCCTCCAGCTTACCTTCTCTGACCTGAGTTTCATGATCATGTCGAAATGTCGTCTGATTGTTTGGAGCTTGGGCTTTCCTTTTTTGCGAAAATTTTGACGAATTTTTGCAAGTCTCATTTTGTGGATATCCGACAATCTTTCAAGATCCCTATTGGGATTTTTTCTCTGGGTCCCCAGTCTGATTTCCTTGCGCACTTGGTTTATGACTCGCGCAATTGTCTCCGACAGTTCCATCTGAGATTGATGAGAATCAGTCTGGTTGTTTTCAAATCGCTTAAGAACCATGGTGCCAATTTCGGGAGATTGTCTCAGCAGCCATTGGAATGATTTTTCAATATCATCTTTAGACATTCTTTTGAATGCAATACCTGCATCACTGCTCTTGAATGCATTAATCATATCTCATCTCCTGAATGTATAAAAATTTGTGACCTGAAATGTGACCTGTAGTATGTGACCTAAAATGTGTTTTGTAAGAACCATCAAGCGATAAATAAGATAATATTTGTCTGCAGTAAAGGAAAAAAATGAGAAGGTAACAGAAAAAATACTCAAAAAAAACTTGCATTATTTTTTTTAGAGCCGTATATATCGATCATTGCAAGATTATTGCAGCTGTACTCATTTGGGTACGCCGGTATGCCTCGAGCCGATCTGGATGCTCAATTTAAGTGGCATTTTCGAGGATAAGCCTTCCGTCAGGCCGACATAAATAGGCGAGGACTGGCAAGCGCAGTTGCCATCAGTTCGATTCGGCATCCGAACGGGCTGAAAAGCAGGATGAGGCTCCAGTGCCCCGCTCTTCGGTTCTAGCCGGGGAGCGAAAATCTGCAACCGGAGTAACGTTCTTCGGTCCACTCAGGTGGAGATAAATAAAAAACGGGCCGACTTACCAAGGAAGTTTAGAAGGGAAGGCGTTTTTGAGGATCATTCGAGGATTTCTGGGAGGATATGGAAAGGAATGAAGGAGTTGCGCGGAAGTGTGGATCATCAGCTGAACCAGATATTCCTGGAATCGAAAATCTTTGTGCCTGGAACAAGCAGACACAAAGATAAAAATTGCGCACGTGATATATTGAGCTCAGACAATAAACCTGGAACATCGCAAAATATTTCACGGCTCTCAAATATATACTCTTATTCAAGTGCACAGGATTACAAAGATACGTGGCATTTGTTCGGGAGATACGCAAAAAGAAGATTAGGAATAAAAGATATGACTACTCTCAATGCCGATCACGTTGTCAGTTATCTAGAAAAACGAATTGATGATCGAATTTCGCTAAACACATGGAAGAAAGAGGCTGCTCATTTAGGAAAGCTGCAAAATGCATTAGATCTGTTTTCAAAAAAATATGGAATAAAAAGAAATTATTCTGATTTTAGGATAGCGATAAATAGTTTGAGGCCGTTAGCAAAAAAAATATTGTCTTTGAGATACAAAAAGGGAGGATATATTGATCCTGCTGGAGTGATTAACGCAGTTGAAAATTTTAAAAGTAAGATTGTAGCAAAGATACAATTGGAAGGTGGGGCGAGATTACGCGAGGCAGTTCTGGTCAAGCGATCACAAATTTGCGGTATGAGCAAAGATCCTATCACCAAAAAACCAAAGGGAAAGGTTCATCTTGTTGATACCAAAGGAGGAAAGCCTCGGGATATTTTTATTTTACCGGATACCTTTCAATTATTGCGAAATGAAGTTGAAAAAGGACGAGGCCAACTGTCAATCCCCCAAAAATCATATATGGCCCACATCGCTGCAGCAGCGAAAATGACTGGAGAATCGAACAGAGGTACGCATGATTTTCGCTATTGTTTCGCGCAGAACAGGTATGCAGAGTTAACTGGCGAAGTAGCCGATCTGTGTCACGAGCAGGCGATCCAACAAATTTCCTGGGAAATGGGACATGAAAGAGCATCAATTACGATGCATTACTTGTAAGAAGGCGTGATATGTACGTAAAGTGTGACGGTTTAGAGCTAACGACAACTGATGAAAGTGGATGGGTGATTGATCGACCAAGTAATTTTAGAGAGGACAAGAGGTTTGAGAAAAAAATAAAGATCGAAGCAACTTTTTTTGGTTATAGGATAGATAATGCTTTAGTTATTTCATCGTTTAAATCACTAATAGACTCGTATTACAAAGGTAAGCTCAGTAAAAAAATTTACAAAATGGGATTTTATCATGCTTGTCATTTGTATATTAACAAGGAAAGTCTTTTGGTTATTTCCATAGTTAGAGAGTGGATTGAAAGTTGTTTACAACATCGAGCAATTATTGAGGATGTAGACCCAAAATATTTTGTATGTTTAGACTATTACAAAATAAAAAGATTAGATTATTTCGTTAATATAATATTTAATCATGTAATAAACGAATAATTAATTGGGGAGATACAGATGGCTGAAGATAATGATTTTACTGTAGATCTTATTGGAAAATCAGAAATAAAAAACCAATTTGTCGGAAGTTTTGGAAATTTCAAAATACTGTGTGCATTTTACTACGAATTTTACCGTCATTACTCACATAAAATCAATTTCAGCACAACAACAAAAATTGTTAAAAAATCTCCTTGCATAACATTTATTTCCAATCCTGAGATTTTTATTTATGGAGAATATGCGTATTATGTAGTTCAGTCTATTCGCAGAGCAGCTAGTGAGTACTATTATAGATTTAATGATAATTATCGTGCATGTTATTGGTATAATGTGAAAGGATTTTTTAATGATATTGAATATTGTTATAGATCTAATATGTCTGTAAGTAAAAAATATAAAGATACTATAGAAGTAAATTTTTCCGGGAGACCAATTCATTCAGAAAAAAATGATATCGATAGCTTTGAAGTGTTAGATTATTATGATTTATATGATATGTATTTCGTGGAGAAATTAATGAAACATGCATTTAATTGTTTTGCAATTTCAACTGCTTGATGATGATATATGGTAACCCTATGCTCAGATACAATAAAGCTTTGGAATATTCTCAGAGCAATAAGATATCAAAACATACTTATCTTACCACACTACGAAATAGGCCTGATATATCGAGTGAACTAACAGGCCTTCCTTATTTTCAAAATAATACAACGGAATAAATTGTGTACAAGATATCACTTTATGTTTTATGTTGAATCATTTTTAATGCGTATTCATTGGTTTCTTCGACTGCATTTTCAATGGGCTTGCATTCTCGAATCGTTTCAATGTGTTCCGCAATTTTGTTTACTGCCTCACGTGCGATATTTTCCTTAATTTTATCAAAATCTTGGGTGTATAGAAGAATATCGTTCTTGATACGTAAAACTGTGCCATTTGTATCAATCATGTTCACCCTCATATTGACAACGGTATCCGGAGTTCCTGCATTGATAGCCCCTTTGCCGACTTCCATTGTAGCCCATCCCAAAAAACAGAATGCATTTATCAGTACACCAAGTGTATCATTATTATAGAAAGGAGTACGACCTGGTCTTTTGTGTCTCATTTGCTCAACAAGTGAACTTGTAAGCCGGATTCGGATTGGCCAATCGGCAGTTTGCAGGTTTTGGCTTTCTACAAGATGCTTCTCTTTCAGAGTCGTTCTGGCTTTTTCAATAATGCTCGATTCGGCAAAAAATTTCGTGTAATCGGTAACTTCAATAAAATAGGTTTCATTTTTCGGAGGTTCTGCAACCGAAGATGCCGTTTGGGCTTTATTGCATCCAACAAGGGTGATGAAAAACAGCACACTTGTTGATAGAAGGAGGGTGAGGTTTCGAACGTGATACATGTGCTACTCCAGTAACTAGCTGATTGAAAAAGCAAGACTTACGCAAAGTCTGCGTAAATCTTGGACACAATCTAATAATTTTTTAGCAAATCAAATGCAATATCTTAGATTTGACAGGTTCAAATGCATGTGCCGAAAATGCGAATTTGTCGAATTGCTGAATTTCTTCACTTTATAACCGTGTCTTCACTCCATCACCGCTTTGAGCAACGCATCTCTGGCATCTGAATAAAACTGGATATCCACCTTGGTAGCCATATCGTCAGACAGGTCGAAGAGTTGTTTACGACAGGTCACTGGCATGAGCAGGGCGGTTGCGCCCTTTTCAACGGCGATCTCAGCTACGGTGACCGCGTTGTGGATTGGTTCGATGGACCCGCCCAGGTTGATTTCTCCGGTGATGATCAGGCCGCCTCGTACCGTTTTTTTGAGCATGGCCGTGCAGAGTGCAATGAGACATGCCACTCCGGTCTTGGAACCTGATTTGGCCG